>NZ_NPJK01000031.1:0-48648 GCF_002251285.1 Prevotella sp. P5-64 | reverse complement strand
CTATCTCGCTGAACTGATATCCGAAGATACTGCTGCATCTCTGACCCAGTGTTGAGTCGATAACGGGTGAAAGCATGGAGTCAAATTTCTCCATGATTGAAAAAATTCCTCCAAAAGGTGTGAGTTTTTCGAATTTTATTTGTACCTTTGCAGCGCCTTGTTACGATTTTCGCTTGTTTTCTAATTGCAACACTAAGATAAGTGAAAAATCTGACACGGCAAAATCCTAGGCAACTTATTGTTGCTCAGGAACTTATAAATAAAGTTAAATTATAGTGTTGCGGAATTAAGGTTTTAATTGCAATTTTATGGTCACTTATTTTGATACATGTGAGATTCTTGAAATGCTGTCTGAAGCATCTGTAAAGGTGTTTCTGGACGGCGGTTGGGGTGTCGATGCACTTATAGGCAGAGAAACAAGAATACATAACGACATCGATCTGTTCGTAGAGAAGAAAGACTATGGTAAGGCCATATCCGTGATTACCTGGAAGGGATACAGAGAAGTTGTAATGGACTATACGACCGATAGCCATACTGTCTGGAAAGATGACAACGGAAGAATAATCGATCTGCATTGTTTCGAATATGTCGAAGATGGAATTCTATATGACGGATACACTTTCCCAAGCGAAACTTTCTCAGGTAAAGGAAATATCGGGAATATTGAGGTAACATGCATAAACCCGGAGGCACAGGTACAGTTCCATCTTGGATATGAATACGATGAAAATGATGTCCACGACGTCCTGTTATTATGCAGAACTTTCAATCTTGAGATACCGGAGCAATATAAAACTCACATCTGATTCAATATGCTATGATTACTGATAGTTATGATATTGAAACTGAACCAATGATCAATCTGTTTGATTTCTACGGCAGACGTGGAGATTTTGCAGATATATGCCTGATAATATTCTCGAAGGAGATTCATCGGCATTTACTTGATTCCTACGAATCTGAAATTATTGCAACTATGCCGGCTTGCAATGGCGATACGCATATCTATAAAACAACTTATAAAGGAGTTACGATAACTTTCTACCTGTCAGGAATAGGTTCAGCAGTAGCATCCTCTCAATGTCATCTTGCAAGCTGGCTAACTGGAGCATCAAAGTTCATTATGTTCGGTTCCTGTGGCAGTCTTGACCGTACAACCACACAAGGTAGATTTATCATACCGACACAAAGTTACAGAGGGGACGGGTGTTCATATTATTTTGCAGCACCATCCGACTATATTGATATAGCCGCAAGCAAGGAACTTTCCATAATTTTCGACAAATTATCTGTACCATATATTACAGGTAAAATATGGACGACAGATTCGATGATCAGAGAAACAAAAGGACTTGTACGCAAACGTATGGAAGAAGGGTGCATCGCTGTAGAAATGGAATTGGCTGGAGTTCAATCTGTGTGCGACTTCTACAATTTGAAGTTGTATGCTTTTTTTGAAACAGGTGACATTTTGGATACAAATGGATATGAAGCCAAAGGCTTGAACAATGCCAACCATAGTTTAAACAAACTTTATATTGCTTTAGAAACGGCAACCTACATCTGAAGTATATCAGAATTGTAAATTCCCATTTAGCGGACTATATAAAAAGTATTCCATAACCATCTATACGTGGTTTACGGAATGCTTACTTTATAACAATTAGGTTTACACTCGTTTATTTTGACGGTGCAAAGTTACTCATGCTATCTGGCTCCCACAACGGGCAATAGTGCACATTTTCAAGAAAATGACGTTTTCAAGAAAAAAAATATCCCTACAAACTTAGACTATGCCAAGTTTCGTAGGGATTTTGGAGGGTATAAACATTAGATTACTTCGTCCAGTGGTAGTGACTGTCGAGCATCAGGAAGATAGCCAAGCCGAAAATAACGAGTCCAAGGACAAAGAAGAACCAGAAGAAATACTGCACATAGTGTCCGAGGTAGGTTCCGTCGTACTCCTTGTACCTTTCCTGAACCCTTCTACGTTCTTCATAAAACATTTGATTGACCTCACGGATATGCTTCTGCATCTGAGTGGTCATCCATTCATGTTGTTTGTCGAACATGTCCTGAATCTTCTTCCAGTCAACATCATCGACTCTGACTGAAACCTTCAACTTGGTTGGGGCATCCTTCAGAACATTGTCAATGTGGGTATTGATGGTGTCAACCTTACCACTGATAGTGTCAACGGCATTGCCAAGAGCAGTCTGAGCTGAATTGTACTTACGGATGGCAGACTCCAGTTGAAGAGTTGCATTGATCCAAGTGTTGGTCGCTTTGTCAATGTTCTCACTCAACTGCCTGAGTTCAGGCGCACGACTGACAACAGCATCCTCGGCATCATGCTCTTCAATCTCTTCCTGGACTTCGTTCATCATGTCATCGAAGTCAGGCTTCTGCTCGTCATCTTCGATGAGTTCTTCTACATGTTTTGTTCTTCTCATTGATATGTAGGATTTGTCTAACGGTGGAATGAACGTCTTTTCTGCGGTGGCTTGCACATGGCATGAGCCATCTGGAGGCAACGGCGAGCCCGCTCACGCTCGTCTTCGTCATCATCCTTACCCCAACCAGAGGAAGGAGCAGAACCACCACCGCCACAAGATTCGGACACGGTTGTTGCTGCATCAATCATATCAAGGAAGAGAAGCATACCTACATGAGAAATGTCCTCTCTTGATGCAGTCATATCAGAATCAGGAACCTGAACCTCATTGAGGAAGATGTCCTTGACCGTGTTCGGAATATAGATTCTCTTCATTTCACCGCTAACATTGACATTGAAGGCAGTCTTGGTAGCAACTGGCAATGGCTTAGAATTGGACTGGGTAGGTTTCGTTGTCTGAGCAACATGGCGAGCAGGGCGAGCCGGTGAAACGGAAGGTGAAGCAGGTCGCATCTTGACCTGAGTAGGCTTAGGATGCATCTTCTTCCATGTGGCTTCAAGCTGTGATACCATGAACTTTCGACCGATGGCAGAAGCCTTGAACACTGAGGCATTCTTGCCGATGGTGTAGCCCACAAGTTTGCAGTTAGTAGTGTCATACCTTGGATTGACCTCATAGCCTCTCATGCGAAGCATATCAAAGTAACGGTCAATGTCGAAACTATCCATCTTCTGAAGGGTATATTCGCAAAACTCCGCTATATCTTGTTGGCGCATTTCACGAACCTCCTGAGGTTGCTCCCAACCATGCCTTGCGTTGATAATTTCCGCAGCCCTTATTGCTCTGATGTGAACATCGTGAACATCGTTGGTCTTGCCGTCATTATCCACACGGCAACAGTCAAGATGCAGGTGAAGGGTTCCAGACTTGGAATCCCGATGCAAGGCAGCAACACTCATAGAATTGCGGAAATTGGTCTTGACCTTCTCCTTAAAGCCTTTGGGTAAAAGTCCGACTGAATCCAAAGCTTCCAATCCTTCATCAGCGAGGTTTGCCCAGTCATCCAAGGTATAGTTCTCTGACTCTTCCTTGGATGGGGAGAGTACAAACGTGGTCATGAAGCGTTCCAACTTTCGCCCAACAGTCCTGTCCTGTTGATGCAACTGGCAGTGATGCTTCATCCGATACCAGATTTCGGTGGCATCGAGATAGTCAGGCATGTGGTTCACCTTGACCACGGTTGCATCCTCCTTCTCCATTGCGTACCTTGCGGCATTGCCGCCATAGGCTACTGGTCTTGCGAGTATAATCATTCGTCTTCTTGAACTTTGGTCAGTACAGGAGAAGTAAGGTTGTCTTCAATGCTATACCAGTGTTTGATGAGTCGTTCAACGGCTTCAATCCACCACTTCATGAACTTTGGAGATCTGAACATCTTCTGCTTTTCCTCGGGTGAAGCATCGTGCAACTTACTGCGGACTTTTATCAAGTCGGTACGTGCCTCAGTCAGAGAGTTCAGGGCTTTGCTTTCCTCTGGAGTGAGTCGCTGACGTGGGTGATGCTTCTTGCCAGTCTCAACGAGATACTTGCCTATGCTCATACCACATTCCTTAGCGAGTTTTTTCAGTTCCTTCCAGTCCTTATCGGTACAGCGGAAGGAATGCACCCTTGTGGGTGTCTTCTTGATAATCTTCTTTTTCTTAGCCATATCTTTGAATATGATTAAAGGGATGAATATAAATCAGTAAAAAAGAAGGACATAGGTCTGCGAGCCTGCGAGTAGCCCGAGAAACTTTTAGGACTGCATAAATTTGGTCACAAATAATGTAGTACAAAAGGATTTCTCGAAAAGTACCTCTTAAAAATCGGTCCTTTTACCTGCTAAGTTCCCGTCAGGGCTTAGAAAGTCGTTTCGGCTTGCCGTGTTGTCCTGTATCGGTAAACGTCCTTTGGGATGGTTTGGCGGTGCAGGTCGCATTCCTGAGTCCTCAGACGGCTATTTGTTGCCGTTCTGGTTGTAGTAGCCGTTAGGCTTCTGATAGCCGTTGAAAGGCGGTCTTTGATTGCCGTTAGGCTGTTGTGGCTGCTGTCCTCCTTGCTGAGAAGGTATCTGCTCATGCTGCTTCCCTTCATTCTGCTTGCCATCGGCTTCACCTTGGGGAGAAGGGCTGTCAGCAGACTGCGGGGAATTGTTTTCAGGAGGTGATGGTGACTTGTTGCCATCTGCTCCAGACTTACCCACATTGCCACTATCATTAGATTGTGGTGATTGGTGCGACACATTGCCAGTTGTCTGAGGATTGTTGCCCTCGGCAGAGTCATTGGATTTGTCATCGGCAGAAGCAGAACCTTCCTTGTCCTTCTTCTTGTCATCAGGATCCTCAGTGATGATGACCTTGGAGGCAGGAACTTCCGCATGGATGATTGCCGTACTGTCGTTATTGCGCTTTAAGGCAAAGGCATTCGACACGAACTTGGCATCAACATACCAGCCTGAGAGACAATGAAGGGTGTAGATGCGGTTATCTTCCACTTCCTGAGAAGAGAAAATGCCCACAGCCTCCATAGCATCCAACAGCTTTGGAACCGTCTTGCGGTCTTTGTCCCAGAGTTTGGCAAGTTGGGTATTGTCAACCATAACTTGACCTGCCAAGATTTCTACTTGCTTGGTCTTGCTGATTTGCACAAGTTTTGGAACTGGCTCGGCAAGATCCACAAGCGACATGAAGCATTCCATACGGTCAATCTTGTACTTCTTGCTTCGAAGATGCTTCAACTGCTCTTCAGAGAAAGTGAAGCAACGATGTAATTTTTTATCGTCCATAGTCTATGATATTATTGAAATGTAACCGAATAAAGGGAAAAGGAATATGCCATCAAAAAGAAGAGAATCACTGGATAAGTTCAACCAGGGATTTCTTCATGTCATCATCAATGACTCGGTATCGGGCAAAAGCAACGCTGCCTTTGGCATGACCAGACATAGAAGCAACCAAATCAGGGTCTTTGACCATGCGGTAAAGATTACCGATAAAAGTCCTTCGTGCAAGATGAGAGGTAGCCACATCTGAGATTGGCTTCTTCTCTTCAAGCCGTGTCTTAGGGTTAATCACAGTGACAACACGATTTACCTTGGCACGCTTCAAGATTCTACGGATAGCATCGTTGAACTTGAAGTTATAATGCTTGGGGAAGATTGGTTCATCATCACCATGGTCATGGCCATCAAGGATAGCCATAGCCTTGGGGATAAGAGGAACCCTTACAACGTCACCTAACTTGCCCTTGGTCTTGATGGGGATATATTCCAGAACACCGTCAATAATGTTCTTGGGGGTGAAGGTCACAAGATCACTATGACGGCATCCGACCATACACTGAAACACGAACATATCACGATACTCAGCAAGTTCTGCATCATCCGTTAGGTCTGCATCCAGAACTTGGTCACGCTCCTGAATGGTCAGGAAATATGGAGTGCCATAGAGTGCCTTGGGCATGTCATAGCCAAAGAAGGGGTCATTGTTTGTGACTCCCTGCTTTCGTACCCAGTTGCAGACGGTACGCATCAAGGTCATGTTAGTGACGATGGTATTCATAGATATGTCATAGTCAGAAGACAGGAAATCCGCAAACACACGAAGATCATCGGCAGTCATGCTGTCAATGTTCATCGGGTGTTTGTGTTCATCCTCAAAACGAGTAACCTTGTCAATCAGGCATCGGGTGTTGCACTCCTGATGCTTGCCGAAATGCTTGTTCTGAAGGTACCTCTCTGCCCAGATGACAAAGGATTTGCTTACCGCCATGCCACTGCCCATGCAATAGGCATTGGGGTGGTGATAGGCAAATATCAGTCGTCTTAGCCAGTCGGAGTTTGCTCCGATATAGTATTCCCTGGTTATGATACCTGTAATCTCCTTGACCTGTGAGTCAAAGAGGTTTCTGGTATCGTCATCCACAAGATTGACACGGCTCTTGTAGCCCTGTCGTTCTTGGCTCCAGTGATTGGGATTGATCTGAAGTTCGCTTGCGCACTTGACATCAAGCCCTTTGTCACGGACACGGAAGTACACCGAAGCACGGCTGTCAAGGTCGTTCTTCGATGTATCTTTCTGACGTATGTAAGCGGTAACTCTCATTGATATGTCTATGATATGACAAAAGGGAAAGAAGAAACTATCTGCGGAAATGCAGGTGACGATGCTCGGGATAGTCCGAAGCAATGTCCTTCAGCTGCTGTTCAAGTCGCTCGTTCTGGTATGGAGTGAGCGCATGGATAGCCTTGATGCAGACACTCTGCACAAGCAGGGTTCGTCTGCCGATAGTGTTTTCTTGGTCAATGCCCTTGTTGGCATGTGAAATCTCGCACAGTTCATTGAAGGCATCCTTCATACTGTGATAGCCTGTGCCATCCTTGGCATAGGTAACGGCAAGGCTGGCTACCTGAGCCAGTTTGTCGTTGTACTGCTGTTGATTGAAATCCTGATTCATAATACTCATTGATTAGTGGTTGGCAAGTTCATTCAGCTTCTGGGCTGCTGCCTCCTTGGTCTCAGCCTCAGACATGCTGCGGTTCTGACGCATCCACTTCAGAAGTTCAGCCTTCTCAAAGTAGATGAGTTTGCCGTTTGGACGGAAGAAAGGAAGCTCATGACGATGGGTCATCTTGTAGAGACTGCTCTTTGATATACCCATGAAAAGGGCTGCTTCTTCAAGTGTCAATACCTCCTTGGCTGCGCTGAGAGTGTTCTCCAGAACCTCGATGCGATGCTCAAATGACTCTACCTTCAAAAGAAGAGTCTCGTTGTCAATAGTCTTATTCATAATCTTGATATTTAGTTGTTTACGTTATCCTGAATGCTTGGTTTTGAGATAGCAAGCCCCTAAGGGTAGCGGAAACCACTACCTTGAATCAGGGCACTGCTTTTGATGAAATGAAACTGGTTGTTATCCTGAATCGGCTCGTTAGCCGTTATTCGTTATCCTGTATATCTATGACCTTGCGAGGGTGCGTGTTGGTCGCTGCCGTTCGCTTGGTTCGTGGAATCTTCTTGTTCTCGGTGTGTGGCTTGCGACTCCTGAATACCGTCTTGGTATTGGAGATAGCCTTGACCTTTTCCTCAGTCAGCACGTCTGCATAGACTGCGGTTGATTTGAGCGACTTGTGACCCATGAGTTTCTTGGTGGTCTCGATGTCACCAGTAGCCGCTTGGATCAAAGTGCCAAAGGTGTGTCGGGAGGTATGGAAGGAGATTGTCTTCGTAATACCTACCTTCTTGGCTATTCTTTTGAGAGCTGCATCCACATTGGCATGGGCAGGAAGGTGGAAAACCTTGTCATCCTTCTTGGGTGGCATCCATGCTTCTGCGGTTGAGCAGATTGGGACGGCATTGAGTTCCTTGGTCTTCTTCTGGACGATTACAAGTGTGTTCGTTGCCTCGTTCCTCATGATGTTTGACCATCGCAAAGCCCTTATGTCGCTGATGCGTAGTCCTGTAAGGCAAGCGAAGCCAAATGCCAACTGGGTTTCCCTGACTCCGTTAGTCTCTTCGGATGCCATGAAGAGTTTGAGTTCATCGGGTGTAAGGTACAGCTTGTGACCAGACTTTGGCTTGGAGATTGTGTCTTCCTTCTCCAACTGATAGAAGGGGTTTGCCTTCAACTTGCCAGTCTTGACTGCCTTGTTGAATACTGCAACAATGCGTTGCTGCATGTTCCGCAAACTGGCATTACTCAATGGCTTTGCCTTGACTCTCACATACTTCTGAGGTACATAGTCATTCTTCAGCCAAAGAAAGAATGCCTTAAACCATGTCTTATCGAACTTCATCAGAGTGATGTGAGGTCTGCGTTTGGCTTTCAGAAACTCCTTCATGCGTTCTTGAAGGTATTGAGTCTGCTCGACAGTCCTCTTGGAATATTCGGGATTGCCGTCCATCCACTCCATGTAGGTCTGGATCCAGTCAATGACCTCGGGAGAATCATCATCTGGAATGTCGGGTACGACCATCAAGTGACCTTTCTCGGGAATGGTCTCGGGATGAAGGATGCGCTCGGCACGAATCTCCTGCGCACGTTTCAAGGTAGCCTCGTTGCGTTCCTTTGTCTCTTGGTTAATCTCAGGGATTAGGTAGAGGGAAAGGAACTCAAACTTGCGCTTGCCATTGTCATAGATGTCAAGATACAGGCTCTTGTTGTCGTTTTCGAGGTCTTTTTGTCGAAGTGTGATGGTCATATCAATGATTGTTATAATTGGTTATACCACTGGGGTAAAACACCACCCTGGTTTATCAAAGGGGGTGCTTTCAAGTCACCTCCTTTACTTGAACATTCCATCAATGAGGTTGATGGCTTCCTCCTTCTTCTTATCTACGATTTTCGCATAGATTTCAGTGGTCTGAACATTGGTGTGACCCATCAACTTGCTTGTGGTGAACAGGTCTGCGCCAAGTGTCAGCATCATTGTTCCGAAGGTGTGACGTGAACAGTGGAAACTGATGTGCTTCTCTACACCTGCTGCCTCTGCCCATTTGCGAAGGGCTCTGCCTATGACGGTCTGAGTAGTTGGTATATCAAAGAAGGGAGTTGTTATTCCCTTTGGTTTTGGTAACCAACGCTTTGCCTCTTCAGAGAGTGGGATGATGACAGGCTTCTCCGTCTTCTGCATTTCCATGTCAATATACTCGCCCTTGCCGTCAGGAGTCTTGAAAATGTGAATCGGTGCAAGTTTGTACATATCACTGAGTCGCAATCCAGTGAAACAAGCAAAGATGAAGGCTTGCTTGACCTCTGGGCGGTAACTGTCGGTTGCCATGAGGGCTTTAAGTTCCTCAATGGTAAGGTATTCCTTCTTGCCATCCTTTGGCTGAATGCGCTCCTTGGCATCCAGTTCCTTCATTGGATTGTTTCGGATAATACCTTGACGGACAGCATTGTTGAGAGTAGTCGAGAACATGCCGAGGTAACGGCTTGCCGTGTTCTGGCTGATAGGTCTTGGCTCAATGTACTTGCAGTGTGAGTTTGGGAAGGTGCGAAGGAACTTCACATACCCACGGCAGAAATCAGCATTGACCTCTTCAAGGGTGATGAAGGTCTGATTGGACTCTTCAAGATATTTCTCCACGGTGTGAAGCATTTCAACACGACAATGGAGGGTTGACTTCTTGGTGCTGACTCCACCTTCACAATACTTCTTGATCCATCCTGTCAAGAGTTGTGAACCCTGCTTGACGGTTTCCCAGTCTTGCACTCCGTGACCATGGAGAGCCTTGATGCGCTCTGCCTTGATACGTTCTGCGAGTGCCATCGTTTCCTTGTTCTGCTCCTTGCAGAGTGGATTGACCTCAGGAATGATATAGAGTTTCAGATACTCATACTTTCTGACTCCCTTCCAGTAGATGTCAAGATAGATACTCTTGTTGCCATCTGCGAGAGGTTTGAGACGAATCTTAATCGGCTCCTTCAGTTTGACTTGTTTCTTTGGTCTTGCCATGCTTGTTTATATTTTATTTTGGTAATTTACTCCCGAAAGAAGGGAAAATGAATTTTGCAGAGGGTCTGCGAGGGTTGGGCTTTTCGGATGCTGATATATCGTTTCTGCATCGTGATTATGCCTTTGAAAGCATGTGCAAAGATATGAAAATCAAGCCATATATGAGAAACAAATCAGAAACAAAAATCATTTTATTATATCTTTTTAAGAGTCGGTTGAGCAAGAATCGGAAAAATCAAAAAATCGCTTATTCGCTTGATACTAAGCACTTTATTTGTCACTTCCTTTCTTATCCTTTCCAACCAATTTTGGAGGACTAAGATATTTTTCACGTCCTGTTCCTCGTTGTTCATGGCGATGTAAACGCTTATGGCTCCGACAATTGCAACGACACCTGCAATGGCATAGCAGAGCTTCACCACGATAGGTACATACTTGGCAATCTCCTCCGTCACTGTGGTAAGCGCGGTCGTTCCTGCCGAGTAGTCGCCGGCTGCGTTCTGTGCCATTGCTGCGGTGGTGCCGACAAGCAACATCAGGGCGAGCGTTTTCATGCGCTGTGAAGAGAAGAATCCCTTCACCTTCTTGTTAATCCTTTCAAACATTCTTTTTACCTTTTAATTTGTTACACTTTGAGTTATCTTATCTCGTATCACCTGTATCTCAAATCTGATAACCGAAGAAAGCGGGGAAGACGATGGTCGCTCCTATGAGGAACAGGCAGGCTCCCACCAGCATCATGATGTTCTTCTTCACTCCTTCTTCGCCCGTATTCATCTTTATATATATCTGCAAGGCGCTGACTATGACCACGATGCCCGCCACTGCATAGCACAGATAAACGATATAGAGCATCATCGTCACGGCATAGTCATGGGCACTCGCAAGTGCGTCCGCTCCCCAGCTGTAGTCCACGTTGCCACACTTAGCACTGGCCAGAGCTGGGGTTAAAGCGGCATATAATGATAGAAATGCACTTCTTGTTTTTGACATCATATCTCATTATTGAGTGATTCCACCTTGACCATGTCACGTCCATTGTGACGAAGACCGCGGGCGATGATGGTGTTGTTCAATTCTTCCGAATACATGGGGTCGGAATAGGTGGTATTCACTTCCTCCATCTTCTTCTCGATTGCGCTTTGTATCTTTTCAAGCACATGAGGCTTGCTCTCTTCCGCAGTGGCGGCTGCCTCCTCTGTAGGCTCTGCAAGCTGCTTCTCCTCGTAGGCTGTCTCATATTGGTTGTCGCCTACGCTGAAACCACCGTCGCTCTCGCTGACCGCTATCGACTCTTCCTCGTCGGTCATGTCACTGACATCAAACGACTCGCCCTGTGACTTCTCGTCCTTGGGCTTTCCGTACAGATCCTGCACGATGATGACCGTATAGTAGATGACATAGATTATGGTCACGACAATGGCGAATATTACAAATGACTTCATATTTTCAAGTTTGATTTTACTATGGTTTGGCTTATTGCCGATGCAAAGGAACTACCTTTTCTTCAATCTTAAACCGAAATGACTTTCCGCGGAGCCAAATCTTAACTCTAATTTTGATTACACTCGCAATCATACTCAAAAATCAAACTCGAAAGGCACAAAAAAAGCCCTTCCGATAGGGAAGAGCTTGTAAAGAGGGTGGATGAAAAAAATGTGGATGGCTATATGGTCAGGTACTTGCCATGGGAGAAGTCCTGATGTTCGTTAGAGAAAACATAGCCCAACTGGTTGGACAAGCATTGGGTGTTGCCTATCCTGGCATCGATGTTGGTGTGCGAATGTCCGTATATCCAATAGTCTATGCCGCTATCGGTGATATAGTCCTCCAACTCTACGGTGAACGCCACGTTTGCCTTGCTGCCTTGAAACTTTGGGTGGAGCATACGGAACGATGGTACATGATGGGTGACAACAATCTTATGGGCTGCTTGCGAATATGCCACTGCATCCTTGATAAAGGTGAGGCAACGTTCATGCTCAGCATTGAATTGGGCATGGGTCATCAGCTCACCTTTATATAATATACGGCGGAAGTCGCTTATCACTTGCTCGGTGAAGTAAGCGTCCTCCAAAGGAATCCTCGACCAAAGGGTGGAGAGGATGATGTCGGTGTCGCCAATCCTCGCAATACCGTTGTAGTGGCTGAATACATTGGGACGTACCTCCAAGAGATAGCCGTCGGGCAGTGTCGCCACATCATAATATTTGTAGAACTCATGGTTGCCCATGCAGCAATGCACCTCCTTGTAGTTCTCCGATGCCCAGTCCCAAAAGGGATGCTTGGAGTAGTTGTCATCGCCGAGATAGCCGATGTCGCCGGCAAGCAGCAGTATGTCGCCCGTCACCTCCAAGGGGTGGGCTTTCAGATACCGCCAATTGTCGGCAAACTCCAGATGCAGGTCGGATGCGTATTGTATCTTCATATTGGTCATGCTTCTATAAACAATTCATCCAGTTGATCTAACAGTCCGGTCACAAATGCCTCGTCTTGACCGAGTGACTTTGACAATGGTTCTGCGAGAGTTGACCAGTCGGCTCTGATGGAGGCGACAAACTCCCTTATACATGCCACTATTGAAGCAGGAGCCTCAATGTTGTCCTCAGTCATTATGACCACATTTTTCAGGATGTCCGAACGGTGCTTCTTGATGTCTTTGGTGTTCACATGCTTGCCGTCCCGCTTGTCTGCCATGAGATTTAGGTAGGCTCTTGCCTTCAGTGCTATCAAGGCAGCGGAATTGGCATGGCGTATGCCATCAGTCAGTTGGCTGTGTGCGATAGTAAAGTGATAGTAATCATCGTCCATGATGATGGCACTAAGACTCGACACATCTTCATCGGTCGGGATAGGTTCTATGACAAATCCCTTTGGCTCTCCAAGCACGTCGGGGTGGCGTGACAGCAGTTCTATCATCTCGGGATAGCCGTCTTTACCATCAAGGAAACGATACATTTCATACCTTGGTGGCTCACCAGCCTCCTGTTTCCTCTTTTCAGGTCGATAGCCAGCCTCCCGCACAAACTGCCAGAAGCGATTGGCGAAAGCCTCGGTCATGTTCTCTACGATGACTATCATGTCGATGTCGTGTGTGGCGCGTGGACGCACCACGGTATTGGTCATGGTGATGTCACAGGCTGCTCCGCCTATCACCACATAGTTTTCTGAGTATTCCGCAAATGCTTCACGGAACTTGACTAATCCTTCCATTTCTGTTCACTGATTATTCGTTCTACTTCTTTTTCTACTCTCGGATCATCATCATCTCTCAACGAAAGGACAAGGGAAAGGCGATCAACCCACTGGCTTTTGTCGCCCATTTTGCTGACAACAGGGTATTTCCATACCTCTATGATATAGTTGCCGTCATAGATGTTGGGATTCTCCATGACATCAGCCGACTTGACGGCACGATATTCCTTGCTTGTCATCATTATCATCTCTTCCCGGTCACGATTAAGCATGGAATAATGTGCCAGGGCATTGATGCCGCATACGGGGTATTCCGCATCCAAGCGTATGTCATCGCAAAAGATGCGGTTCTCCACAGGTGACAGCAAGACGTTCTGAGCCTTGTCCCACAGTTCCTTGCCCTTCAACTCGAAGTGTACCACCTTGCTGCGCTGTCCGTTCTGAATCTTTTGACACAGTCCTACATCTTCAAGACAGGTGACACCCAACGTGACGCTTTCGTAAGAATATGGAAGCAACGGTGCAATATCCCTTGGCGACATTCCTTCAATACTGCCCACCTGTAGGTGATAGAGTAGTATGTATTGCGCCACAGGGGTCAATACTTCGGCAATCTTCCTGTTGCTTGTCTTCTCCAATGCTATGATGCCTGGCAGATGGGCATATTCCTCGGACATGACAAAGAAGACTCCTTTGTCTGCCAGTCTGTGTCGCTCGTAGGTGGGTCCGGGCGCAAGGATAAACACCGCAGGCAGTCCCAGGGCTTCGGTCAACCGCTTGCCCGTGATGGCGCAAGTCCGTGGAGAGGGATTGCCCTTCTTGGGCTCAACGAACAGCAGGGGCGTGCCTTGGTATGTGCCATCATAGAAACGGTATGAGAGTTTCTCGCCAACCGTGATGCCTTTCAGGCTTTCCTTGGCACGAGGTTCCACCTCAAAGCGTCTGCCCAATATCCTTATTTCTTTTTTCAATTCCATTCTGCTACATTTTAATAATGTATTAAAACGATGCAAAAATAAGGATAATAATTGAGAATCAAGCATGTTTGGGCGAAAAAGTGCAGATTTGATATGTAATTTCAATGCATTTGAGCCATTTTTGCATCAAATGATGGTGTTTTCGTCTTTATAATGTCATTCAGATGCCGTTCGTTTCTTCCTCATCAGATAGTCGTTGACATCCTTGTAGTCGGCATATCTGAAGGACTCGTCCGTCACCCTGTACTCGAATACATTGCTGATGCTCTCAACCGTCTTGCGTCCTGCCTGGTCGTTGTCGAGGAAGCAATGGATGTGGGTGTAACGGTCAAGGTAATGCAATGCCTGTTTGAGGTTGGCGACTGAGTTCAGTATCATATAGTCGCAAGGGCTTTCAACGACAAACCATCGGTCTTGCTGTTTAACGAGGGTCATATAAGCAAGGAAGTCCATGAAGCCCTCAAAGACCAGACAACCGTTTTGCCACTCGTTGAACGTATGGGCAAGCAGGGTGATGTCCTTATGCCCGATGCAGCCCTTGAAATAGGGATTGCGCACCTCATGTCCTTCACTCAGATTGCCAAAGGCAATGCCATAGTAATGTTTTTGCTCAACCTTGTAGTGTATCTCCCTGCAATACATCCTGCCAATGGTGATGTCTATCCGTCGGCTACTGAAATAGGACAGCAGAGAATGGTTGCTCAGTGGGAGCAGCTTCACATCGTTCATCTTGGTTGTCGTGTATTCCTTGGCTGCGATAGCGGTCTCGATTGCCTTATCCACAGTGGCAATACTCTTGGACGCAAGGTAGGCAAGGGCATCGGAAACGGATTGTTTGTTATACATACGCTTTACCAGCTCCACAAGGTCACCGCCCTCCTTAATGGCGTAGTCGTACCACAGGTTCTCCTTCTTGCTGACCTTGAACGATGCGGTCTTCTCGTCCCTGAAGGGTGACAGATACCAGTAGGCATTGCCCTTCTTCTTTTTCAGCGTTACATTCTCCTTGTCTAAGAAGTCTATAATGCTCAGTTTCTTCGATTGTTCAATATTCATTGTACTTTCATTTGTTCGGTTTTACTTTGTCCATGGAAACAGTTTACTTTACCCTTTCTCCTATATAGGCACACCCGTAAACTAAACCATTTGCTAAACTACTTTTCCGCTTCCCAATTCAGCCTCCGATTTCGGTTTACTTTGGCCTTATTTCTTATATATAGGTACGGACGTAAACTAAACTGGTTTCTGAACTGTTTTTATTCCTCTTCATGGAACAGGTCAATCTCGGCAGGTGTATATCCGAAATAGTAATGATTATCCCGCTTCACTATGAGCTTTTGCTCGTTAATCAGGTATTTCAGCATTTTGATGATGACGCTTCTGCCACGCTTAAAGCCAATGTCTGCATAGGCTTGCGTTAATTCCTCCACCATGCGATCGAATCCTTTGATAGGTTTCTCCTTGAATGCAGCCGTCAGCGCCTCGTTATGCTGTTCGGATGTCAAGTCTTGGTAAGTAAACCTTGACGGTTGCTTGTCACCTTCTTCCTTCTCCGGCGTGTGCTCGACAATCTCTGGCAACCCTTCCTCATTGACTGTAAAGGCAAACGGCTTGAACTCCTTCTCACGGATGTGCATCGCCTTCACCTCGCTGATGTCGGGATTGGTGGTGCTCTTGGTGATGACAAGCACCGTCTCTGCCTTGTTGTTCATCTCCGTACCGATATGCCCGCGCACGTTATTGTCGCCCTTGTTCTGATGCAATACGCAATGGATGTGCAGGTCATACTTTGATGACCATTCCATCATCTTGTTGATGACCTCGACCGATTCTCCCGCATTGTTGATGTCGAGAAGCAGGTCTCTGATTCCGTCGATGATGACCAGTCCATAGCTTTGGTCTTGGGCAAGCGCATAGTCTATGACCTCTATCCTGACGGAGGGCGTGTACTCTCTCAGACAGATAAAGTCAAGGTTCTCGTTGTCGATGCTTGTAGGTAGACCAGCGAGCTTCAGGATGCGCTCCAGCACATTATGGCAGTGATAGCGGCTCTGCTCCGTATCTACATACAGTATCTTGCGTTTCCCCTCTGGCAGACTGGCGCGATAGTTCAGTACCTTGCCGTTGGCGAGGGAAGCGGCTACCAAGGCAGACACGTTGAAGGTCTTTTTCGCCTTTGCCTTACCAGTAGAAGCACTGAAGTTGCCCAATGTGGCTATGCTGGAATTATCAACCCATATAATCTGAGGAGGTGTTTTATAAGTATCTGTTGCCTTTATCAACGATTCGCTCAATATGCGATTGAGACGCTGTACTCCTTCCTCTTTTGAGTTAGGCTGTACATGTTTGTTATTTTCTTCCATTTTCATTCTTTCGGATTATCAATTTCTATTTTCGTTACCATTCCAATGACCTCTTGTTTGTTTTGGAGCAGCCACTTGTCGATTTCTTCTCTATTAAAATACAGCATTTTTCCCCTTGGCTTATAGTGTGGAACTTCTTTTGCGGCTGTAAGTTTGTATAGCAGGCTTTCAGAAACACCAATATACTTACATGCTTCGTCAAACCCCAAGACGGTTTTGGTCTGCTTGACCATCTTCTCCAATTCCTCGATTCGCTCTATTAGTTTGTCAATAGGTCCCAAAGCCTCCAAACTGTCTTCTATTGCGACAATTCGCTCATAGAGTCTAAAATGTCTTTCATTCATGTGTCACGTACCTTAATTAAATTGTTTACAGACAGTAGCACGGTTATATTAGCCGTCTATTCTTTCTTTGTGTAGATAGTACATATTCCTCTGCTTCTCTTTGAATCTCGTTCTTCGATTTGCCCTTGGTTCCTTGAAGCCATTCATCTATCTCAGATTTGAGGAACATGATGCGTTTGCCTCTCTTGTGAAACGGTATTTCCCGATTGCTTGTCCAGCAATATATGGTATGCTCTACCGGATGTGTTGGGAGATAAGCACATAATTCAGCAACCGTAAACCATGTTTCTTCTTTTTCTGATTGAACAAGTTCATATATACCATCAATCTTGTCTTCTAATGATGACAGCTTTTTCAGTACCCCCGTTATAGCGTTGGGAATATCTTCAAATCTTATACTATTTTCTTCCATGCTAATTATTTTTTATGATTTTTGATGCAAAGTTATGGGGAGACTGTCACTAAATAGAAAAAGTAACGTGATAGTAAGGCAGTATCAACCAAACTATCACGTTTTTACTTTCATTTAGCAGAATTATTGTGATTTATTCCTCTCTTAATATCTGTTCGATGGATTTGCAGATGGCATATTGACTTGCTGTCATGGAAACGTTTCTTCTTATCCTTGAAAGAGAAGAGGAAAGACAACTTGAAGTTATGAATTTCTCTGTTCCGTCCTTTTTGATACTGATTAAGAAGCGACCTTCTCCCATGACATATTGCCAATTATTGTTTATCAAATGGTATTGAGCCATAGCGTCAAACAGTATGGCTACATTACGTACATTTTTTACACGGATAGATGCGTCCAAGTCGCACTTGAATAGGCGACACAACTCGCTACGCACATCACTGTTGTCGGCAAAGTCAAATATATCGTGACTCTGGACAAGTTCTACCAACAAATCCATCTGTCTGTCTGACAATTGGCATCCCAAAGTGAGGATGGACGATTTCTTTCGGGTAAGGATTGGCAGACCAGTACCCACATGTTGAAGAAACAACTCAATAAGTTCCTGCTTGGAATAATCTTCTTTTTTCTTGATTATTGACACACACTTAGAGTCTCTAAACAAAGTACCAATAATGCCAATTGCCATCTGTCGCGAGTTCTTACAACGTGCACAATCACAGTCAATATATTGGTGACTGCGCTCAAATAGTTCTATGAAGTACTCTGTCTTCATATGATTCTTTTCAGCTTGAAGATACCAACTTCTTGCGATCTCAAACAACTCATACAGTTCTCTGTAGAAGTCTTCTGTACACTCCACATGTTTGTGGACACGCTTGCTCTCTTCAAAAAGAGAGAAGCCAAAAAAGGCTGTCTTTTTTCATTTTTATCTGTTTATTGTTATAAATGTTTGGTTTCCACGAAAGGTTAAAGTGCCAAAACAATAGCATCATTACATAGAATGTTGAAAATGAAAGGCACTAAAAACCACCTGTACAATAAAGGACTTATTGATACAAGTGGTCTTCTATACTAAGTGCTTACAAATGATAATCACTATTCATCTATGTCCAACTTAAAAGCTTCTGTAGCTTCATCTTTCTTCTTGTCAATTACTTTTGCGTAGATTTGCGTGGTTTTTACATTGGTATGCCCTAACATTTTGCTTACGGTATATATGTCTGTACCGTTAGCCAATTGTAATGTTGCATAGGTGTGGCGGAAGCAATGAAAGGTGATGTGCTTGGTAATCCCAGATGCTTTTACCCACCGTTCCAAAGGCTTTGATATCCATGAAGGGTCAGGCAGTCCGGCAAACACCAACAGTTCTCCGTCTTTCTTACGCTCACCGCAAAGCTTGTATGCCTGTAGAGATATAGGCATGTATTCAACGCCCTGAGTCTTCTGCTGAGTGAAATTGAGACGGTACCCACCATTGTATTCTTCCACCTCTGACCATTTAAGCTTTTGAATATCGCTATGTCGCATTCCTGTCAGTGCAGAGAACAAGGCTGCCCGTTTTAGTATATCATCACACGGAGTCTTTGCCAATATATTAAGTTCTTCCAGTGACAGATACTCTCTCCGAGCACTCTGAAACATGATATTCTTAGCCTTGGCAGCAATATCACAATTCAGATAGCCATCCACAAAAGCTTGTTTGAATGCCGCCTTGAAGATAGAGAAGTACGTCGATGCCGTATTCCTTGAAATAGTTCCTTTCTTAGAACCACCCTGCGGTGCCTTTATCAAGAAGGAACGGAATGCCTCAATATACTTCATGTCAATCTGCGAGAACTGTATATAGTCACTCTTGGCAAACATTGACAACAGAGTGTGCAATCTGCGCCAGTTGACAACTATCGATTCTGACGCAGTTTCCTCTCTTTCTTTGATTAGCTTCTCAATATACTCCAGAACATTGCATTTTGAGCGTTCGCTTTGTTCTGCCATTTCCATTTGCTGGTCAGTAAAGAGAGCCATATTGTCGTATTCTTTTTGACGCAGGACTCGAACGCCATCCGCATAAAGGCAAGTTTCCATATCTTGCTTGGATTTACACTGAATAACGCCATTGTCATCTCGCTTGGGCTTGTACTTTATTCTACCAGCAACGGCTCGCTCACTACGTCTTTTATCCCATATCGGAGTAGTAATAGACCTCCTGAGATATTCACGCACTCGTTTGGGTTTGTCACTTCCCGTCTCATAAACAGGATAAGCTTCAAGATAGATGAACCACTCATCTCTCCACTCACTTTTCTTTAATTTGACGGAGACTTTAGTATAATCTAATCTTTTCATAATGGTTTTATGTCTTTATAAAGTTTGTCTATTGATGCCTTGTGAGCATACACATAATTACCGATTTGCCGGGTCGGTATTGAGTATTTTCGTATATGAGCATACACGGTGCTGTCATCCAGATGAAATTTCTTGGAAATCTCACCTATTGTATAGCAATCCTCTGGTTCCATGCGGTACATGGTAACTGGTTTCCTTGGCTTGGTGTCAAGCGGAGACTGTCTTAACGGAAACATATTCATTAATTCTTCTTTGCATACAAGTCGTATTCCTTTCTCTGGCTCAATGAAGGAAATCTTTTTCATGTAGATGAGCCTATAAATGGTTGAGCGGCTTGCACCAAACATAGCATACGCTTCCGTTATGCTGATATACTCTTTAGACTTGGGTATATTGCTTACAATCTTGTCCAGTTCAAGTTGGCGTTTTTCTTCATCATGCTTACGCTTCCACGCCACCTTGGAGCATTTGGGTGAACAATACCAGGACTCCAAAGTCCTTGCGAAGAACTCTTCTCCGCACACAGGACATTTCCGTACTATCTTATACTTTGCTACTGCCATAATTCATTCATTTTGTAGTTCTTAATATCTATTCTTCTCATCATATCTACTTTTTCTTACAGGTACAAATGAGGTACAGATGTTTATAATATTAACGCAAAGATAGCAATATTATTGTGTACGGCCAAAAACAAGAAAAGCGTGTAACTCATTGAGCTACACGCTTTCCATTTGATATTGTATTCTTATTTATATATGTGCTTACTTCACCTCCTCGAAAATGTACCATACTGCTTATCAGACGCTTACTTTTACTTGGGACAAATATGGATTGCTTCTAAGATAGGAATAAATAGAGAAAGATAAACATCAATAAGGTGGATTCTAACAGGTGTACGGCAAATAAGTAGTTAACGTTTGGTAACACCACACACTGGGAAATTTTACTCTTACTTGGGGCTTTTCATAATAGATTCCAAGATAATGCAATAGTTATTTAGTCCATTCCCGTTGCTCACTCTACGGAAACCTCATGAGTAAATTATAGATAGCACGCGACTCAGCAGAACCCTTGTCGTTGCGTTATAATGAATGGCATCCAGCCAGACGATTGGATACACCTCGTCGAAGGGACGGTTGCGCCATGCCTTAATCTAATCCCATACCTTATCGGTGATGTTGCTGATAGTCTCCATTGAGATCCTGCTGCCATAGTTCTCCTTTATGAAGTCACTGATCTGCTGCAGGCTTTGACCACTTGCGTAAAGGCTGATAATCTTGTCAGAAAGTCCCTCGGCAAGAATGGTCTGACGCTTCTTTACCGTTTCGGGTTCAAAACGACCGTCGCGGTCGCGAGGTGTCTCTATCTCTACAGGGCCATACTCGGTCTGAAGTTGTTTGCGCATCTTACCATTACGCCGATTACCACTCTCGGGCTTCGTTGCCTCAAGATGGCCCTGCATCTCACCCTCCAGAGCGTCGTTTAGGAAATCTTCTAATACTTGATGGAAGGCACCATCCTTACCAAACAGGGGCTTGCCTGACTTGAACAATAGTTAATTTTATTGTCTTAGTCTATGACACAGTTCAGCTAACATCCTCATTTCAGTTTAATTATTCGCGTTATTCCTACATCCTGAACAAACTGCTCATCATGACTGACAATCAGAAGTGTTCCGGAGTAATTCTTCAAAGTATCAGCCAGAATCTCCATACTTGATATATCTATGTTATTCGTTGGCTCATCCAGAATAATCATATCGGGAACCTTTTCGTAGACCAGCAAGCAGCATAGAGCCAATTTCATTCTCTCGCCTCCACTAAGATTACAGCATTTCTTATCCCACGTATGCACTGGAAATTGAAAACGGTTCAATAGCATTTTCAGCTCATGTTCCGGTTTTTTACCATTGCAGGATTCAAGTTGTTCATATACGGTGATATTGTCATTCAAGAAAGAATACTCTTGATCAAGGTAAAGCGCGTTGAAAGGAATATTCATCTTAATCTTCCCATCCGTAGGATGCAATTCTCCCGTTATAAGCTTAAGCAATGTACTCTTGCCGCAACCGTTGTCTCCCTGAAGCCAAATCCGCTCACAGCTATATATCGACAGATTCAATGGTGAGTTTATCCACATAATGGTCCTGCCGGGATATTGATATGTCACATTTACCAGTTCCAACAATCGTTTGTTTTCGGGAAGTTGTGAATTACCAATCACAACCTGCATCGAAGAATGTTTAGAAATTGATGTCTGCAGGTTATTGACATTCTGTTTCATAGCCTGTAGTCTTTCTTGATATATCTTCTTTAATCTGCTTGTTGATGATTCCGATTTATCTCGCAGGTTTCCCTGAGCAATACGGGCAAGACACTTCTTTGAACTTTGCTTCTCTCCCCTTGAAGCATGTTTTTGTTGTCGTTCCATTACCTTTTGGGCTTCTTTCTCGGCTTTTGCCAATTCCTTCTGTTGATTCTGCACACGGGCTTCAATTGAAGCTATCCTTGCGTCAACAGTTTTTTTGTAATCACTGTAGCACATTGGATAGAACTGTATCCCGGATGGCGACAACTCATATATAGAGGACAATATGTTTAACAAAACCCTGTCATGGCTGACAATTAAAACTGTATCGTTTGTATGGCGAACAAACTCATTCAACAAAGCGCGACCTCTTATATCGAGATGGTTGGTAGGTTCATCCATCAATATAATTGAGGGATGAAAAAAATACATTCCGGCTAAAAACACCTTTGTTTTTTCTCCACCACTGAGATCACCCATAAACATATCGGGGGTCACATACCCTATTTCCCATCGGGCAAATGCTTCTTGCAGTCTCTCTTTAATATCCCACTCATCATTAAGCACAGTGAAGTCATCCATTGAGGCATTCCCTCCTAAAATTGAAGACAGGGCGTTTAACTTATCTGATACGCCTAATGCCTCGGCGACAGTCTTGCTATTGAACTGACCGAAATGCTGGGGTATAATATAAGGAGTTGTACTACATAATACACTACCTGTTGCTGCTGAGGTGTTGCCTGCTATTATTGACAGAAGTGTTGATTTGCCTATGCCATTGTTGCCAACAATGGCACATTTTTCTCCCTCGGAAACGGAAAAACTGATGTTTTGGAAAAGAATGTCTTTATTGGGATGTATATAAGACAAACCATGAACTTTAATGCTCATAATTATTGCAATTACCAAAATGTTAGAAAAACGATATAGATAAATACACTATACTTAATGTGTCGAACCACTTCCGACCATCAACTACTGATATGTGTATAGTTCCGTTTCTTACATGATTGCAATAAATTTTTTGCAAAGGTAATACTTTTATTTGGTATCACCAATTTTTTTCCAGATTATGTGAAAGAGATTCGGCAAATTATGGAATATGTACAACTTGAAGGAATACACATCCATGAGGACGGCTATGCTAAATTCATCGAACTCACGTTACAATAGTACACGCACCCTTCTCTCTTTTATTTACAAAACATCTCATCTTTTCCATGAGCTTGCTCCACATATGCCTTCATTTGCAAGGCTGATTTTTGCGTTAATGTATATTAACGCTAATTAGGCTTAGCGATTTCAAAAAATCGCTGTTGCATAGAAGCAAATTCTCATAAAGAACATCTTTACAAGCAAAGCCGCCAGACAAAAAATATTTTTTACATATTACAAATCATGAAGTTGTACGTTTCTATCTTCGATACGATGAACGTCTTCGATTGTGATAGTTTATTCTTATTGGTTATTGAAGGAAGTAGATATCGAACAGCTATATATGATAGAGCTGTCCCATATAGAGACAGGGGACGACTGGGACATGTGGGACAGTGATGTTGTGACGGAACAGGCTAATCAACTAGAAAAGGCAAGGCCTTGTAATGAACCTTGTCCTTTCTTGATGTAAACTATTCTTCCAACTGATAAGCTTGCTTATCTCGTAGCATCTTCCAAGACTCAGCCCTAAAGCAACCGCCGGTTTGCAAAATCGGTAAGCCTAATTACCGTTAACTTACATTAACGGAATTTTCGCCCTTACAAGAAGGCTCTTGTGGAGCAAGCTCAGGGCGGAATAAAGACCTCTATCTGTAAACAAAAACGACTACACAACCACATTCGTAGCTTGCCTTCAGGAGAAATTTGCCCGTTCTATGAGACTTGCTATCAGCCAATCGCCGATATCTATCTTGGCTCCACGCTCTGTTGCTGAAGACTGGCGTTCGAGCAAATCACACACGATTACGCGTTTAGGTAAGAAGAATCTTCTTGACTTTTCCTTCCATTCGTCATAGGCATCCACATCAGGGAAGATAATCACCGTGCGGTTGCATAGTGCTACCATACGCTCAGGCTTGAAGTTTGCTTTTCCACCGACCGCCACCCAGATATAGTCGGGGAAGACGAGGGAGCCGAGCAAGGCCGTCTTTTCAGATTCCACCAAAGCAACAGCCTTTCCAATGTCATCACTATGAAGCAAGTGTTCACCAAAAAGACACTGTGTAATCGCAAAATTCTCGGGTAACAAGCCTTTTCGCTTCAATCGGGAATGTATCCAATCAACTGCCATGCCTGTCTTGATTCGATGACCGCTATTTGCGTCATAATACATAACCTTTCCCGTCCGGACATTGCCGTTGAAGTCCAGTTGCCAATAGATGATACCTCCATCACGGGTAGAACCGATAAGATAACGACACAATAACCGTTCGAGTTCAGCCGTACAGACGTGGCACTTCTCACGAAGGAAACGGAAGAAATCATTTTCCATGCTCCATGAGCTAACCACATAGTCGAAGGGAAGATAGTGGATCAGATCAGAATGGCACATCGTCACCTCCTTCCGTAACGGAATCAAACATAAGGTTGCCATTAGCGAGACACTCCCGTCTCGATTGCGTCGTTTGCTGTCCCGACTGTCCCTGCTGTCCCATGTCTTTTGTTGGGACAGCTTTATTCGTGCTGTGACAAACCTCCTGTCTGATACGTCCAACAGCTGATTTTGAGATGCCCAGCTCGCGGCTGATATCCCGAACGGTCTGTCCTTCTCCGACACGCTTTTTCACCTCCATTTTCAAATCCTCCCGATTCTGCTCTTTGAGATGATCATGCTCAGGCGAGTCGTGATGGTAGACGAAATGCAGGAGCGCACCATCCTTCTCTATACTGTAAACTCTCACGTTGTCTGCTCCAAATTTGATTCCACAATTACGCACCTTTATCTGCTTAAGATAACGGATGCTGTTGCCCTGGGCACTGGTACCAAGTGCGAAACAACTGTCGATGAAGTTAAACAACTTCTTCGAACCTGCCAAATCGTTCTGCGTGATGATACGGCTCATGTCACGCTTTGGCGTGTGTGCTATAATCAGTATGGAGAAGCCATATTTGTTCTTCAATGCTCTGAGATTTTGAACCAGTTTGGCAGCGTCATCACCTTTCTCCATCTGCATGCACAGGATGGAAATGTTGTCGATAATGATGATGTTGGCCTCACAAGCAACGGCTGCCTTTTCAATATCTCGGATCACAGCATCCTCAAAGGGTATATCGAGATTAGCGAGATTGTCAGGCTCCAGCGACACTCGATACAGCGTTGGCGGGAAATGGTGTAAGTTGCCCTGATTGTCTGTATAGCGTAGTTGAAACTGCTTGTCGGAAAGTTCAAAATCAAAGTAGAGGACCTTATAGCTCTTCGCTATCTCTTCTGCAATCTGCACAGCAAGAATACTCTTACCGGCATTGGAGTCGGCAAAGAGACATCCTATTTCTCCTTCAAACCAAAACGGTCCGAACAACTCCTTTGGGTTGCTCCGCAGACTGGCCTCGCTCATGGCTTGGTTGACACTCTTGATGGACAACACCCCTACATTGGAAGGTATGCCATCAGCATTCTGCTGGACTTTCCCCAACTCGATACCAAGCATCTTCACACGGCTTGATGCTAATGAGTAAGAAGACTCTGCGTTTTCCTTCTTAACTACATACTCTACATAGCGCTTGCTGTCCAAGTCGTAGAGTCCATTGATGCAGTTTCTTAAGTTCATCTCCAACCTCCTTTCTTTGCGACTCCATTTCGCTTGCTACTGATGTAAGACATGGCATCACGCTCCAACTCTTGCACCGACTTATGATGAGTGCTGTCGTTCAACCACTCGTCAATCTCGGCTTTGTTGAAGAGAATACTCTTTCCTCTCTTGTGGAAAGGAATCTTCTTCGCACTCGTCCAGCCATAGATGGTCTGCTCGGCCGGATGGTTGGGCAGATAATCTATCAAAGCGGACACGTTGAACCACTGTGGTTCATCAGCTTTCACGGAAGGCGCCAGTCTGTCCATCTTCTCGTCTAACTCCTTGAGCTTCGCAAGCACATCCACCATCAGCTGGGGTATGTCGTTAAATGTAATCTGGTTTTGCAACATGATTTTATCCTTTTAATTAGTAAATCTCTGTATGCAAAATTAGCAAAGCCCTCGTGTGGCTCTGTGTGGCATTTTGTGGGAATACAAAAATATAGGATGCGACAACTACTTGATAATGAGCAGTTAATACATCCGATATTTGTTAATGTATGTAAGGATTGTGGAAGAATGCCTTTTTTCTGTGGCTTTTGTCCTTATAAGGCCCTCTTTATGGCCTCCTTAATCTGTTCAACGTATATTTTGTTCTTTTCTGAGGCTGTAACACTAAGGAAATCCTTGTGGTGCTTATCATAGTAGTCGACAGTAATACCACATACTTCCAGCACTCCCAAGACCCAATGACGGGCATAATTGGCGGGAGTGATGGTGAGGGATACCGCATAGATCATGTAGCAGATTCTTTGATTCTCACGGGGCAGCGGACACACTACATCTTTAGACACCTGCAAATTCATGAAGTTGACAAAGACACTTCCCGGCATGTCCCGAAACTGGCGACCATTACAAGTTTGATAAATGGCAACGCAAACGCCCAAGTCAACGATGTCTTTCAACTTCGCTGTTTCCTTCAAGAGGAGAATCTCGTTGTTCATGTGCCAACCTCCTTTTCCATTCGCTTAGCATCTGCCATAATCGACTGTGCTATGTGCGCTATCTTATCAATCAAAATTTCCAGGAACTGCATTTCAAAGTAGTACACATGGGCACACTTGTTCATCACTTTCCTGTATATGTCAAATTGTTTTTCTGCCAACTCATGAGCCTTGTAATAATCTTCTCTACTCTGATCGCATTTCTTGTCCAACTGGATGAATTCCGGTGTGTCGAAAGGCATCATACCCAGTCGGTTGCTCTCTGACTGATATTGTTTCCAAAGCTTAGTTGCTGCCTCTTCCACCACTCTCAATTCTTTCAGATTGATGTCATCATGTTTCTTCGCCATACGAATATAATCCACCTGTTTCCAAATTTGAAGGTCCAATGACTTGAAAGAGAAAATGGCATCCAGCAGTTTACCGTTACATTCGATAAGGGCATGTATATTCTCTTGCGCCTGTTTCTCCGCAGCATCAATCAGGTGGTTCGTATATTGGAAATCAGCAAAGAACTCTGCGAGAACCGAAGCATCCTCGAATACGATCTCTTCGGGTGCTTTCTTGGAAGGTATAGTTTTGTTTACCAATAGCAGACGATTGGTTATCTCTTCAATAAGATTTGCCATGTGCGGTAAATTTTATGATTTTGTTAAGTCCAGGTCGATCTTGATTGCATTAGCAGCATCCTCCTTCTTTTTATCGACCACCTTGGTATAAACTTGCGTCGTTCTCACGTTAGTATGTCCAAGCATCTTGCTCACAGTATAGATGTCGGTACCACTGGCCAACTGTAGCGTAGCATAGGTATGGCGAAAACAATGGAAGGTGATATGCTTAGTGATACCGGCCGATTGAATCCACCGTTGCAGTGGCTTAGAAATCCATGAAGGGTCCGGCAACCCCTCAAACACCAGTCGTTTGCCATCCAACCGCTCTCCGCATAGCTGATAAGCCTGAGAGGATATTGGCATGTATTCCACGCCATGCGTCTTACGCTGCGTAAAATCGAGCCGGTAGTGTTCTCCGTCCTCTATCACTTCCTGCCACGTCATCAGTTTTATATCGACATGACGAAGACCGGTTAGAGCAGAGAAAAGGGCTGCCCGCTTGATGACCGGACAGTCGCAAGGTGTCTGTGCAAGGGTGTTGAGCTCCCCAATGGTAAGATGTTCGCGCCGACTTTCCTCTTCGGGAATACCCTTCACCTTAGCAGAAAGGTCCACGGTGAGGTATCCGTCCACAAAAGCCTGCTTCAGTCCTGCCTTGAAGATGGCAAAATAGGTGGAAGCCGTGTTTTGTGATATAGTCCCCGACTTATTGCCTCCCTTGGGAGCATACAGTACGAAGAACTTGAAGTTCTCTATCATGCTCAGGTCAATATCCCTGAAGAGTATCGTATCGCCATTGGCATAAATCTTCAGTAGCTCATAGACACGTCCCCAGTTGATGATTATCGAATCGGAACTGTTTCTATGCCTCTTCTCCGATACCTGCTTAAAGTAAGGGATAAAGTTTTGCATCGACCGCTCGTTTTGTGCTGCCTGCTCAGCCTCGTTGTCCGTATAGAGTGCGGCATTGTCGTATTCACGTTGCCTCAAGGCTCTCACCTTGTCGGCATAGCGGCACGCTTCATTATCCATATCCGAGCGGCATACAATGACTCCGTTGATGTCCCGCTTGGGCTTGTACGACACAGAGCCGTCGGCTTTAGGCCGTGATGGTCGACTCTTATCCCATACCGGGGTAGTAACGGTACGGTTCAGCGCCTCTTTGTGCCGTGACGGCTTAGCGCCAGGATAGGCAAACACTGGGTAGCTCTCAATGATGAGATACCATTCTTCACGATACTCCGATTTACGGAGCTTTACAGTACACTTGGTGTTGGGGAGTGGTTTCTTCATGACTTCACAACATCTTTATAAAGGTGATCAATATCTTCTTTGGGCGCATAGACGAAGTTGCCTATCTGCCTTGTTGGTATGGAATATTTTCGAATATGGGCATAGACCGTACTGTCGTCTATACCATAAGTCTTGGAGATTTCGCCAATGGTGTAGCAGTCTTCTGGCTCAAGGTGATAGGACTTAGGCAATGCTCTACTTCTGTCAATAGGTTCTGCGCGAAGCGGAAACATTTCGCTCAACTTACTTTTGCTGATTCTTGTAAGTCGCTGCCCAATATTGATGGCAGGAACGTTTCCCTTCCTTATCAACCGATAAATGGTATCTCTACTGATGCCAAACATGGCTACCGCTTCGTGGACAGAGATATAATCTCTGGCCTCGGATATATTCTCCACGATGTCATTCAGCTGGCTCATCCTCTTCTTGGCGGCCTCTCTTTGGTCATAGGCCCTTTGAGAGCATCGTCGAGAGCAGTACTTCGAATCAAGTGTCTTTGCGATGAATGTATTACCGCAATACTGGCACTTCCGTTTAATCTCAAACTTAGCAGATGGCATGTTGTACCGTTTTAAGTGGGATTATGTATGTATAAGTATGGATAAGTCGCACCTTGTCAGAAATTAGGTCGCGTTCCAAATATGGTACAAATATAAGATAAAAATCGGAAGAAATCGGTAATTATACAAAGATTAACCAAAATAAAAATGGGTGTAACTCATTGAGCTACACCCATTTCATTATTTATCGTTATTGATAGTTGTCAATATTACTTCACCTCCTCGAAGTCGGCATCCTGGATGTTGTCAGAGCTGTTGGACTGCTGGTCACCTGCCTGCTGGCCGCCGTTGAATCCGGCACCGGCACCGGGCTGTGCGCCGCCTGCCTGACCGTACATCTGTGCGCTGGCTGCCTGCATCACCTGGTTGAGGTTGTTGATGGCCGAGTCGATAGCTGCCACATCGCCTGCCTTGTGGGCATCCTTGAGCTGCTGCAGGGCGGCCTCTATGCCGGGTTTCTGGTCGGCAGGAATCTTGTCGCCATTGTCCTTCAGGAAGTTCTCGGTGGTGAAGATCATCGAGTCTGCCTGGTTCAGCTTGTCCACGCGCTCACGTTCTGCCTTGTCGGCTGCTGCATTGGCCTCTGCCTCTGCCTTCATGCGGTCGATTTCCTCTTGGCTCAGGCCGCTCGAAGCCTCGATACGGATGGCCTGCTCCTTGCCAGTGGCCTTGTCCTTGGCCGACACGTTGAGGATACCATTGGCGTCGATATCGAAAGTCACCTCGATCTGGGGCACGCCACGACGGGCGGGGGCGATGCCTTCGAGATTGAACTGGCCGATGCTCTTGTTTTGTGCGGCCATCGGACGTTCACCCTGCAGTACATGGATGGTAACAGCCGTCTGGTTGTCTACAGCGGTAGAGAATGTCTCGCTCTTCTTGCAAGGTATGGTGGTATTGGCCTCGATGAGCTTGGTCATCACGCCACCCATGGTCTCGATACCGAGTGTCAGCGGAGTCACGTCGAGCAATACGATGTTGCCCACACCACTTTCCTTGTTGAGGATGGCACCCTGGATGGCTGCACCGATGGCTACCACCTCGTCGGGGTTGACACCCTTGCTGGGCTCCTTGCCGAAGTAGTTCTTCACCAGCGTCTGAACGGCGGGGATACGGCTCGAACCGCCCACGAGTATTACCTCGTCGATGTCTGACGTGTTGAGCTTGGCATCGCGAATAGCGTTCTGGCAGGGTACGAGACAAGCCTGAATCAGGTTGTGGGCCAACTGCTCAAACTGCGAGCGGGTGAGGGTCTTAACCAAGTGCTTGGGCACACCGCCCTCGGCGCTGATGTAAGGCAGGTTGATTTCGGTTGAGGTAGAGCTTGACAACTCTATCTTAGCCTTCTCGGCAGCTTCCTTCAGACGCTGCATAGCCATAGGATCCTTGGTCAGGTCGATGCCTTCGTCGGCCTTGAAGCCGTTGGCAAGCCAGTCGATGATAACCTGGTCGAAGTCATCACCACCGAGGTGGGTATCACCGTTGGTAGAGAGTACCTCGAACACGCCGCCACCGAACTCCAGAATGGAGATATCGAATGTACCGCCACCGAGGTCGAATACGGCAATCTTCATATCCTTGTTGGCCTTGTCTACACCGTAAGCCAGAGCGGCTGCGGTAGGCTCGTTGACGATACGCTGTACGTTAAGACCAGCTATCTGGCCAGCCTCCTTGGTAGCCTGACGCTGAGAGTCAGAGAAGTATGCAGGAACGGTGATTACGGCGTCGGTAACCTCCTGGCCCAGATAGTCTTCGGCAGTCTTCTTCATCTTCTGCAGGATGATGGCCGAAATCTCCTGAGGAGTATACTTGCGGCCTTCGATATCTACACGAGGATAACCGTTCTCGTTGACTACGTTGAAAGGCACACGCTCAGCCTCTTTCTGGCTCTGTGCATAGGTCTCACCCATGAAACGCTTGATAGAGAATACCGTATTGGTAGGGTTGGTGATGGCCTGACGCTTGGCGGGGTCGCCCACCTTACGCTCGCCGTCCTTGACGAAACCTACTACCGAAGGAGTTGTGCGCTTGCCTTCGCTGTTGGTGATAACTACAGGCTCTGAGCCTTCGAATACAGATACACAAGAGTTTGTTGTACCTAAGTCGATTCCAATAATCTTTCCCATAATTGTATATTTTTTATTTTTATTCTACGTTATTATTTTTACAACCATCTTAATACAAAAGGTGTGCCAAGAGACGACTTGCGCACCAAATATCTGCCAAATATGTCAGTTGTGTCATTCCCGCGATGGCCATTTCTGCCAAAAGTGTGACAGTCGCCAGCCTCGCCCTTGCCACAGATGCGCCGCCCAGGGGTATATATAATATAAAGGTACGTGCGCGCACGCGCGCAATGGCATAAAAAAAGCCCTCCCTGTTCAGGGGAGAGCTTACTTATGGTCTATGCGGTCTTAGTCTTTCTTCTCTTCGATAGCCTGCTTGATGAGGGCTTCGAGTTCATCACACAGTTCGGGGTTGTCGCGCAGCAGCGCCTTGGTGGCGTCGCGGCCCTGGGCGAGCTTGGCACCATTGTAGGAGAACCAGCTGCCACTCTTCTGGATGATGTCATACTCTACGCCGAGGTCCAGGATTTCTCCGGTCTTGGAGATGCCTTCGCCAAACATGATTTCAAACTCGGCCTTGCGGAAGGGAGGTGCCACCTTGTTCTTGACAATCTTCACGCGGGTCTCGTTGCCTATCACGGTGTCGCCATCCTTGATGGCCGAGCCCTTGCGGATGTCCAGACGCACCGAGGCATAAAACTTCAGCGCGTTGCCGCCGGTGGTGGTCTCGGGGTTGCCAAACATCACGCCGATTTTCTCTCTCAACTGGTTGATGAAGATACAGGTGGTGTTGGTCTTTGAGATGGTGGCGGTGAGCTTGCGCAGCGCCTGACTCATGAGGCGTGCCTGCAGACCTACCTTGTTGTCGCCCATGCTGCCCTCGATTTCCGACTTGGGCGTAAGAGCTGCCACCGAGTCGATTACCACGATGTCTACCGCAGCCGAACTGATGAGCTGGTCGGCTATCTGCAGTGCCTGCTCGCCGTTGTCGGGCTGCGAAATCCACAGATTGTCGACATCCACACCCAGCTTGGCTGCATAGAAGCGGTCGAAGGCGTGTTCGGCGTCGATGAAGGCAGCTATGCCGCCCTGCTTCTGTGCTTCGGCGATGGCATGGATGGCGAGTGTGGTCTTACCCGACGACTCGGGACCATAGATTTCGATGATGCGGCCCTTGGGGTAGCCGCCCACGCCCAGTGCGATGTCGAGCGTGATGGAGCCGGTGGGAATCACCTCTACGTTCTCGATGTTCTGGTCGCCCAGTTTCATGATAGAGCCTTTGCCAAAGTCCTTCTCTATCTTGGCCATGGCAGCCTGGAGCGCCTTGAGTTTGCCCTCCTGTGCCAGCTGCATTTCCTCGTTTGTTTCTTTCTTTGCCATAATGATTATTCAGGTTTTAGAGTTCCAGGTCACCGTCAAACACCTCGTTCCATGGCAGTCCCTGCTTGTTGAGCTGCTCCATGAATGGGTCTGGGTCGAAGTCTTCCACGTTCCACACGCCGGGCTTGCGCCAGAGTCCCTTGAAGAACATCATGGCACCAATCATGGCGGGCACGCCGGTGGTGTAGCTTACTCCCTGCATGCCAGTCTCCTTGTAGGCTTCCTGGTGTTTGCAGTTGTTGTATACATAGTATGTGCGCTCCTTGCCGTCCTTGATACCACGTATGCGGCAGCCGATAGAGGTCTCGCCGTCGTAGTTCTCGCCCAGGTCCTGAGGATTGGGCAGCACAGCCTTGAGGAACTGCAGGGGCACTATCTTCACCTTCACGTTCTTGCCCGAGCCGTCGGCGAGCGGAGCCTCGTATTCGATTTCGTCGATACGCGACATGCCGAGGTTCTGGATGCAGTCGAGATAGGTGAGATACTGCTGGCCGAAGGTCATCCAGAAGCGTGCCTGCTTGATGGTGGGATAGTTCTTGACCAGGCTCTCCAGCTCTTCGTGGTGCATCAGATAGCTCTCACGGGGACCTACATTGGGATAGGTGATGGGCTGGTGTACGGCCAGGGGTTCGGTCTCGAGCCACTCGCCGTCCTTATAGTAGAGACCCTTCTGGGTAATCTCACGAATGTTGATTTCGGGGTTGAAGTTGGTGGCAAAAGCCTTGTGGTGATTGCCGGCGTTGCAGTCTACGATGTCCAGATAGTGTATCTCGTCAAAGTAGTGCTTGGCAGCATAGGCGGTATAGATGCCGCTCACACCGGGGTCGAAACCACAACCGAGGATGGCGGTGAGGCCTGCCTGCTCAAACTTCTCCTTGTAAGCCCACTGCCAGCTGTACTCGAAGTGAGCCTCGTCCTTGGGCTCATAGTTGGCGGTGTCCAGGTAGTTGCAGCCACAAGCCAGACAGGCCTCCATGATGGTGAGGTCCTGATAGGGAAGGGCCAGGTTGATTACCAGCTCGGGCTTGAAGTCGTTGAAGAGAGCCTTCAGCTGCTCCACATCATCAGCATCCACCTGTGCTGTCTTGATATTGGGATTACCTATAGCCTTGACTATCTTGTCACACTTTTCCTTGCGACGGCTGGCAATCATGAAATCAGTAAACACGTCGGCATTCTGGTTGATCTTGAATGCCGCTACCGTTGCGACGCCTCCGGCGCCAATCATCAATACTCTGCTCATTTCACTTTATTTTATTTCATTAGATTCTATTCCTAAGGCTTTCATCAACGAGTAGCCCAAGATTTCCTGGCGGAAGTTGCCGCCCATCATGGGCTGCATGGCCATCACGGTGATGCGCTTGTCGTCATCGGCGTTGCGCAGCGTAGACCTCACGATGTCCATCAGCTCGGCATCCTGGTCGTCGGGCACTATTACCAGCCGCTTTACCTCCTCGTGGCCGAGCAGCGTGCTCAGCAGGTCGAGGATGATGTCGCGCTTGGCAGCCATCTCGCCCGAGGGGATGTGGCTGAAGACAAACTCGCCCAACTGCTCGTCGGCGAAGGCTTTGCCGTCGAGCTCAGCCTCATAGTCTGCCGGCGCAAAGTTGGCCATCTTGCGCGAGCCGGCATCGTGTATCAGCACCACCTGGGTCTCGTGGGTTCCGGGGCGCAGTCCGCCGTCGAGAGCGGCACACACAGCCCACTGCGCTATATCGGCCTGGGGGATGCGGCGGCCTATCATACGTTCAAAGTTGACTATGAGGTCAAATGCCACATGGTCCAGGAAATCGGCATCGACGATTATCACCGTCTCGCTCCATTTTATATTGCCTGTTTCAGGTATATTCATGATGCAAATGTACCATTTTTTTTCGATATAAATCAAGAACCAACCAATTATTTTGACCACCAGCATCGTTTAGTCAGTGGCTATCCCCAAGGCGGGGCCGAAGAGGAGTTCCCATTGCATTGATACGCAAGCGGAAGTAACTCCCGTAGCGTTGTAATGGGGCGCATTGTTCACGATGGGTGAAAAGGCGCAAGCGGCAGCAACTCTTGTAGAGTTTCTGGGGGTGCGCACCATCCGCGATGGGCTGCTTGGTTCGCTGTCATGGGGCGTATTGTCCACAATGGATGAAAAGGCGCAAGCAGCAGCAACTCTGAAGGAGTTGCGATTCCCCAGCCCAGGGTTGCGGGCGAAGTCCGCTACCCTGGGTAGCGTCCCCCCCACTAACCTGGCAACTCTGTAGGAGTTGCGCTTAGCCGTAGGCGTTACCCGCAGGAGGATGATGGGGTGGAATGGTTGGTGGATATAATCAGATTGAGTATAACGCCTTCGGCTAAGCGCAACACCTACAGCGTTGCTATCCCTCTTTGTACCGATACCCAGGGTAGAGGCGCTGCTCGCCTCAACCCTGGGCTATGAAATCGCAACTCTTACAGAGTTGCCGGGGGTGCGTAACATCCGCGATGGGCTGCTTGGTTCGCTGTCAGGGGTATATCTGCTGCCGCCGTGAGCCACTTGGCCGGCTCGTATCGGACGATACGGAAGCGCGTATCGGAAGGTACGGATGCACGTGTCAGACGACGCGGAAGCTCGTGTCGGACGATACGAGCCGCTGAAGGTGGTCAGCAGATTGCTGGAGGTGGTCTCGGGCTCGCTGGAGGTGGTCAGCAGATTGCTGGAGATATATCCGGCTTGGCTGAGCCTGGTTGCGGGGGCGGTGGGTGGACGGGATGGAGGCATGGGGATGGACGGTGGGAATGTGTCTTTTGTTAAAGATTGTATATTCTTGGTCGTTATCGCAGATTTGTCGTACTTTTGCCTCTTGCCGATTATGCCGGCCGCTCCGTTGGCAGTCATCGGCCTGATGGGACTTCGCTCTTAAAGGCGGAGGCGCCCTACCTGAAACGATAATACGATGATGACCGGTGTATGAAAACCGGAATAACTATACGCAAAATAACTCTTTAATCCTATATATACAATGAAACTGTTTTGTCCTGATTGCGGAGCGCAATATGAGTCCGGCAATTTCTGCCAGGAGTGCGGAGCCAAGCTCCAAGAGATGAAGCCCCAACTGGTGTGTCCGTCATGTGGCCACAAAGCCTCAAGCGGAAAGTTCTGCTGCATGTGCGGCCACAAGCTGATAGAGCAGTACGTAGTTCCCACGTTGTCAGCCGAGACCACAGCTCCCATGCCCAAAGCGAAAGACGCCATGAAGCCCGTCTCAGCCATGACCTCGGCATGTGGTGGCGGCTGTTGTCTGCCTATGGACGAGATACGCAAGGCTGCCAACGCCCACTACTCCAAGCCGTCGCTGAAGGCGCTGGCTATAGGTGCGCTGAAGGTGGCCGAGGTGATAGCCGAGCGCTTGCCCGATGCCGACGTGTCGTATATGGTGTATCCCTCCGAGTTTGCCGCCGGCGTCAGCGAGAAGGCACTGCCCGTTCACTTCCTGTTCCGCAAGGCCGGCCGCCCTGCAGTGGCAGTGGTCATGGTCACCGCCAATGGCTACAAAACCACCCACGTGATGGAGACGGCCGAAGCCTGCAAGCAGAACGGTATCAGGTATGTGAGAGTGTTTGCCGAAGGCTGCTATGCCGACTGGATAGTGGGCACGAAGTATCCCGGCACTTATAGCGCCGAGACGTCAGAGCCCGTGTCGCCCGAGACGGTCGAGTTCTGCAAGAACTGGCTGGTGACCAAAATCAGCAAACATCTGTAAAAGAAAACTAAAGGATGCCACTCGTGGCACCTGCGAAGGGCCCAGCATGCGGAAAACAAGCCATGGTTGTGCAGGTAACCTCTGCATGTACGGTCCCGTATACCGAACTGTCGGTATTTAACATTTCCTTTATCCAGCGGCACCTCCTGTGGTCTTCACCGTGGGGTGCCCTTTCATTATGAGCGTAATAGACCGATTAGACAGCAAAGAGCTCTGGCTGTCCTTCATGGAAGAGAGGATGGCGACGGGCAATATGGACAAGCGGCGGGCCGAAGACCTGCAGGCGTTTATCCAGGACGAGGGCTATATGGACGTTGTCGGCAAGATAAGGCGTGGCGAAAACTTCCAGCCGCCCCTGAAAAAGTCGATAAGCAAGCAGAACAGTCAGAAGAAGAGGGTGGTATACTCGTTTTCGAGGGCAGAAAACTATGTGCTCAAGCTGCTTACCTATCTCCTGGTGAGACAGTATGACCACGTGTTTGCCCCCAACCTCTACTCCTTTCGTGCCCGACAGGGCGTAAAGAGGGCCATAGACTATCTGCGCTCAGACCGCCACCTGTCAGACCGGTATGTATACAAGGTAGACATACACAACTACTTCAACACGGTGGATGTCGACATTCTACTCGGTCAGCTCCGGCAGCTGATGGTCGACGACAGCGAGGCCTACGCCTTCATCGAGCGACTGCTGAGCGACCCTCGGGCGGTGCTGGCCGACGGGGCGACGGTCTGCGAGAGCAAGGGTATCATGGCGGGAGTGCCCATATCGTCGTTTCTTGCCAATGTGTATCTGAGCCAGATGGACTGGCACTTCGCCGAACGAGGCAACCGCTACGCCCGCTACTCAGACGACATCATCGTCTTTGCCCGCAGCAGCGCCGAGCGCCAGGAAGACATGGCCTACATACGCGACTGTCTGGCCCGTATGGCGCTGACCGTAAACGAGGACAAGGAGCGCACCAGCGAGCCCCATGAGCGGTGGGACTTCCTGGGCATCGGCTATCAGGACGGCGTATTCGACGTCTCTCCCGTGTCGGTGGCGAAACTCAAGAAGAAGATGTGGCGCAAGAGCCGCGCACTGCTGCGGTGGAAACGGCGCAAGGAGGTAGACAACATCCATGCCGCCAGGGCCTTTGTCAAGTCGTTTAACATCAAGCTCTATGACAACCCCAAGAGCTCGGAACTGACATGGAGCAGATGGTACTTCCCGATTATCAACACCACCCGGTCGCTCCATATGCTGGACCTCTACATGCAGGACTGCATAAGATATATCGTCACTGAGCAACGCACGAAGGGCCGCTTCAAGTTTGGCTACGACATGATAAAGCAGCTGGGCTACCGCAGCCTCGTCCACGAATACTACGCACTGAAGGAGCAGGCCGAGTCAGGAGAGCAGAGCGGCGAAGCTGCCAACGGCGCGGGCTGAAACCACATAAAAAATAACGGAAACATAAATAAAAAATAAAACTGTTACAACAAGACAAATGATAGACAAGGTGTTTGACGCCACGGTAAACGTACTGCTGTTTCTGGGCCGCACCTTCCGCCTGACCTATAATGCGGTGAACATCATCGTGTGGTATATGCTCCTGCCATTGGCTTGGGCTGCCATACTGGACTACAAGCTGCACCAAATCCTGTTTGCGCCAGCGTGGCTGCTGCTCTGCATCGCCGTAATCATACTGCAGCGCAAGCAGTTCAACAGGTTCTGCGACACCCTCTTCAAACTCTCGCAGGTGTTTATCCTCTCCTTTGGCAACTATTATCTATGGTCTGTCATCATCTGCCTGCTGCTGCCCGTCTTCATCACCACTATCCTGCTGATAGCATAGCCCGGCGCCGGCAGAGGGCAGCATCGCCAATGGGCATCAAGCTCGCAAGGCGGTGACCACGAAGGGGAATCAGACGAAGAGGGGCGCAAGGTCTGTAGGGCGGATCTCCACTTTTTTCGAATAATGTGTAATTTTTACGCAGAAATATTTGACGGTTGCGAAAATAGTTTGTACATTTGCAGCGTAAATATTACACAAAGCACAGACAGTAGTATGGAATACAATGAGACGACTGGCAAATGGGAGTCAAAGTTCTGGCATCCTGCGCTGACCACCGACGCAGTGGTTTTCGGCTTCGACAAAGAGGACGCCTCTCTGCAGGTGCTGCTAATCAAGCGCGGCAAAGCCAAAGCCGGTGAGGTGGGGGCGTATGAGGGCTGCTGGGCATTGCCGGGTGGATTCCTCAAGCAAGACGAGCCCACCGACGAGTGCGTGTACAGAGAGCTGTATGAGGAGTCGGCCATGCGCCTCTTCGACAGCGACGACGGCATCAAACCAGAGTTCATCGAACAGCTGAAGACCTACTCGGCAAGAGGCAGAGACCCACGAGAATTTGTGGTGACGGTGGCATACTATGCACTGGTAAAGCGCGACAGGTATGACATAAGGGGTGGCGACGACGCTGCCGAGGCCAAATGGTTTTCCATCGGCGAACTGCAAGGGCTGAGGCTCGCCTTCGACCATGCCCAGATTATAGAGGACGCCATAGAGAGGCTGCGCGAGAGAATACACTTTGAACCCATCGGTTTCAATCTGCTCGACAAGGAGTTTACCATGCCTCAGTTGCAAAGCATATACATAGCCATCCTCAACCCGCCCGAAGACGACATGGCCATACGTGACAGACGTAACTTCCCGAAGAAGATGCTGAAACTCGGCTATATCAAGGAGACCGGCAAGAAGCTCACCGGCAACCCGCATCGTTCTCCCAAGCTGTATGTCTTTGACGAGGAAGCCTATAAGAACGTAAAGAAGCTCGGCATGAGACTGGAATTCTAACAGGAAGACCATCAATAGCCTCCCGGAATGGGAGGTTTTAATGGCGCTGATGGCCATAGCGTTAATAATACACAATAAAGAATGGACTAACATCCAACGACGAATGAATATGAATGACTTGTGCGATAGTGACATGCATCGGGACGCTTCCTGCAATGGTGAATACGGAACGGACTATAGCGACGACGCGGCTGGCGACGCCTTCGGTGGCGCGGTTGGCGCTTAAAAGAATATAGATTAACAACCTAAAAACAACGGATTATGATAGGCAGCATTATTGGTGACATCGTGGGCAGCGTATATGAGTTCGAGCCCAACAAGACAAAGCAATTTGAATTTTTCAACCCCCATGGCAGTTATACTGACGACAGCATCCTGACTGTGGCAACGGCAGACTGGCTGCTCCACGGAGGCGAGGCTGGCCACTACTATAGCAAGTATGGTAATGACTATCCCTGGCCGATGGGTGGATATGGCAGCGGCTTCAAGCGATGGCTTGTCGGCACAGTCAGACTGAATGATTTTCAGCCTTACAACAGCTGTGGCAATGGCTCGGCTATGCGCGTGGGCCCCGTGGGATGGGCTTTTGACACCGTCGAAGAGGTTCTGGCCAAGGCCAAAGAGAGTGCCGAGTGTACGCACAATCACCCAGAAGGAATCAAGGGCGCACAGGCTACGGCTCTGGCGATAATGATGGCAAGACAGGGGTGCAGCAAGAACGAGATAAAGGCAGAGATAGAGCGTCGCTTCGGGTATGACCTGCAGTTCACGTGCGACCAGATAAGGCCGACCTACACTTGGGGCGCGACATGTCAAGACAGCGTGCCGCAGGCCATCGTCGCCTTCCTCGACGGAGCGGACTATGAAGACGCCGTGAGAAACGCAATCTCCATAGGTGGCGACAGCGACACCATAGGGTGTATAACGGGAAGCATCGCCGAGGCATACTTTGGCGTCGGCGATGACCTGAGAAGTAGGGCTATGGACTATCTGCCTGAAGAGTTGCGGGAGATTGTCAATGAGTTTGAAAAAAAGTTTGGTAAGAGTAAAGGCGAAACGAAATGAAGAAAATCAGGAAAATCTGGAAGTTGTTTGGCAAGGTCGACAACCACGCTGCGTCAACCGCAGAGAGAGCTGAGGCTCAGCAGACAGCCTCAATGGAGAACACGTCGGTCAACGAGAGCGAAGCAGAAGGCGCTGCAGCCGGGACAGCCTCGGAAGAAGGCACGACGAAGGACAACAAGGCAAGAATCCACAATCTGATAATCGTAGACGAGAGCGGCTCTATGAGCCACCTCAGAAAGGCTACGCTGTCGGGCATCAACGAGACGATCAGCACGATACGCAGTGCGCAAGAGGAGTTTGTTGCCACGCAGGAGCACACCCTGACCCTGGTCACCTTCAACTCGGGCAGCAGGCCCGACGTGCGTACGATGATTGACGACAAGCCCATCTCTGAGGTAGAAGACTTCTGTGACTACATGCCCAAAGGATGCACTCCGCTATACGATGCTATGGGGCAGTCGTTGACCCGTCTGCACCAACGCATCAGACGAGACAAGGATGCGACAGCGGTGGTAACGGTACTGACAGACGGCATGGAAAACACATCTACGGAATGGGATGCCGCCCGACTGCGTCGGCTGATAGAGATGTTGAAATCGGAGGGCTGGTCATTCGCCTATATGGGTTCTGCCCATAATGTGAAGGAAGTGACCGACCTGCTCTCTATCGAGAATGTGGTCGAGTTCAGCCACAGCGAGATGGGGTCTGGCAGCACCTGGCAACACGAACGGGCATCAAGACGCTCATATTATGGGAAGATAAACATGATGTACGAGATAGAAGGCTCGTTGTCAAGATCGGAAATACTGGAAAGGAAACGCAAATATGCCCAGGAATATTATGGACCAAGAGTGACAAGCGACCACGTGGACCATCTTGAGGAGAATGAGATCTTCGTATTTGGCAGCAACGCTAATGGCCAGCACAACGGAGGTGCCGCTGCCCAGGCGATGCACTCTTTCGGAGCCATCTGGGGTCAGGGCGAAGGGCGTCAAGGACAGAGTTATGCCATCCCGACCACCGGAGGCATCGCAGAGATGAGCGCGGCTGTCAAGAGGTTCACCTCCTACGCCGCAGCGCACCCTGAATTGCGCTTCCTGGTAACGAGGGTAGGCTGTGGGGCAGCCGGCTATACCGTAGGTCAGGTCGCTCCACTCTTCAATGACTGTCTGTCGCTGGAGAATGTAGCCCTGCCCTCAGAATTCTGGGACATTCTGGGACTGAAGATGTATATATAAGTAGTATCAGAGAACGCGGACACAATACTATCAAACTACTCACTTCATCAGTGGCTCTAAGCCCAAATGCGCATAACAAGAAGAGTGACAGCCCGACATCGTATAGCCACATGAGGGATGTCGCGGCGGCTAAAGATGAGAAGACAAAGGCTGAGGCTTAGAACATTTGGCCGCTCTAATATCAGAAAAGGCACAAGCGATGACAGCCGGGGTCTGGCAATCAACACCAAGCCAGCCTCGTCATCGCGTTTACTGTCAGGGCTGGATTCCGTGTTTGGAATCTGGCCCTTTGTGTTGGCGTGGGTAGCGATGGTGGCCTTCGGTTCGGTGTTGCCGTTGCGTAGGGCTGCTTCTGGTGACGCAGCGCTTGCTCCGAGTGGTATCAGTGTCATCTCCACAACGGCGTGGCTTTCAGAAACAGCTATGCCTTTTTCGCTTGCCTGCCCATACGTCATGGGCAAATGACAGGGAGTCTCCTTGGCACGCCCCGTGAAGCCAGCATAGAAATCAGGCAACATTAGCCTTGGCTCGTCATATATTCAAAAAATGCTGGGCGAAGCAAGAAAAATAGCAAAAAGGTATTGGATATACGAAAAAATGCCTATCTTTGCAGCGTTATAAACCATTAATCTCTTATTTTTATGGATAAGAATGATAGAAAAACGATTAAAAATGAGAGAAATATAACACACGAGTTGTAGAAGGCCTTATTTTGAAAGGCTATTACAACGCGGTCAAGACCATTTTGGTCAGACGGGATGTTGTAGAAGGCCTTATTTTGAAAGGCTATTACAACTCCCTTGTTCATTAAATCATCGCAATTCTTGTTGTAGAAGGCCTTATTTTGAAAGGCTATTACAACACCCTACTTTATTTGTTGATGACTCTTCTTGTTGTAGAAGGCCTTATTTTGAAAGGCTATTACAACTAGTGGGAGTATGTATTTGCCGATGAGTGTGTTGTAGAAGGCCTTATTTTGAAAGGCTATTACAACCTCCTCTTGAGCTTTGATTCGGTTCATAACGTTGTAGAAGGCCTTATTTTGAAAGGCTATTACAACTTCACTCTTAATTTTACCTATTACCTCCATGTTGTAGAAGGCCTTATTTTGAAAGGCTATTACAACCGCAACGGAGTAGTTGCCTGTGTTTGTCGCGTTGTAGAAGGCCTTATTTTGAAGGGCCATAACAACACAAACTTCTCCCATCCCCAACATTTTTCGGACGAAAATCTTGCATATATGGCCAAAAAGTGCGAATATTGCATATTGATAATAAGTGGAGGAGAAGAACATGGAGAGAAACAACATATTCCGAGGTGCAGGCAAGCAGGCTACGTATGCCAAAACCGCCTACGAGCTGCTGATGACCGGCGATTGGGTAACCAACCTTGATATCGTGGTCAAAGCAGACAAGGTAGAGAAAGAGGAGGTACTAAAGAATGGCATATCAAAATGGCCCTATATCGGCGAGCTCAAAAAGGTAATCCCTCTCTTACGCAGCGCCATAGAAGATAAGGACCCAGGTTGCATAGTGATAGAGGGCAACAATCGTCGGCAGAAGATGAGATACGTGGGCGAGGACAAAGACCCGCTGAGAGAAATGCGTATGGCCAAAGCCATCAACGACATACGCCAATACTGGTATTTCTGCCAAGACGCAGCTGGACTGCTGCCCACCTCGTGGCTCGAACACTTCCTGCAAGGGAGCGCAGACCTGCTGGAAATAAATCGTCGACGCAAAAAGGGCGAGCAGATGATAAGCGCCGACCAAAACCGCGAACTGAAAAACATAGACCTGTTACCAAGACTCTATCAGGCCATACGCGACCAGCGCGCACTCATCATCTGCTATAAACCTTTCGGCGAAGAGGAGAGGGTAATAAATTTCTGCCCTCACTTCCTGAAAGAATATAATGGACGATGGTTTCTGATGGGCTATGCCGAAGGTTGTGAGCCAGAAATGGGATTCATAATGGCTCTTGACCGTATAGAGGGAAACTTCAAGAACAATCCCCGCATGACATGGCACTCTGCCCCCGAAGGATATTATGCCAGCTATCTGGAAGACAAGGTGGGAGTGTCGCAGGGCAAAGACCGCACGGCACACAATGTAACAATAAGAGCCTACGGACAGAAGATGTTCAAGCTCACGGAGACCAAGCCCATACACCACTCGCAGCGATGTGTGAAGGACTATGGCGAATATGCGGATGGATGTTACGGTGAGTTTGCACTGCATGTAGAACTCAACAACGAGCTGATAGGCCGTATCCTGCAGATGGGCGACAGTCTGGAAGTAATAGCGCCCGATGAAGCAAGAGACATGATAGCCCAACGCATAAGCCGGATGCACGCACGCTATCAGCTCCCAACGGAAGACTGAAAGGCACGCAGCCCGGAGAGGAATTGACGCTCAAGGCGGCTCAGTCGCCAAGACCAAGACAAACGGTCACGACAGGTTTGTCTTTTTTACGCAACTTGCAACGCGGTTTCTGCAGCGTCGCAATAAGGATTGTTCTCGGTCGGCAGAATGCCAGATGCAGCCATTGCAAGGCAAGGAAAAACTGACGGGAAGTGAAAAACATAGTAATAACATGGTACAGGAATGGTTCCAAAAACAAAAGTACCATTATAGAGGCAAAAAAGTTTGCAGCCGACAATAAACCATCGTATCTTTGCGATGTCAAAACACTGGAAACCGCCACTGGTGTGGAGACTGAAGATAACAAATGGCGGGAACCTAAACGCAAAACGACATGAGCGTAGATGAAAAAAAGATTGCCACCCAGTTGGCAAAGTCTTGGGAGAAAGCCTCGAAGGAGGTGAGTTACAAACGTGCATTGGCCAGAGAGTCAAACGAGCAGATTATCAAGAAAGCCAAAGACAAGCTCTATGACAGAGTCATGCTCGAGCAGAGCAAGCGCAACGGCGACCAAAGCCAGAAAATGCAGCACGAGATTCTGCGCAGCATCATAGAGAAGCGCCAGGCACAGGCCATACACGAAAATATAGACTACGGCGAAGCCCTGTATGTCTCCAGTAATGGCAACGTCTATTATCGCCGTTGTATCCTCCGGTCGTAAAACTCCCATGACCGTCTGCCAGAATAGGGAGAGAATGGTTCTTTAGGGAATGAATTCTCCCGAGGATGGTATAGGCTGAGCCGAGGCGATGTCCGCGTTCCCAGACAGACATGAAAAACACGATGGGCATCGCCAAAACTTAGGACTTTATGGAAAAAATACAATAAAAACGAGAAAAACGGAACAACGGCTTAATATTTTTCCTATATTTGCATTTGTTATATTGTAAAACATTCACTAACTAAGAATCTTATGAACATACCTAAATTAGTAGAAGACAAAAAGCGTTATTTTGGAACGTATACGGTAATGGCGCTGATGAATGCGCAGACAGTGTTGGACCACATACAGAAGGTGACGGAGCTGCCCATTATCCCGGCAATAAACAAAGAAGGAAAAGAATTTACTCCTCCTGAGGAGGACCTGTGGCAGCATCCCGTAATGCGCTATATAAACCATGTGGCATATAAGCAAGACGACCAGCCCGAAAAGACTCAGGCTGTCATCGAGAAGCTGCTGCATCACTTCTCCTTCCTGAAGATCATGGCAGAGAACCAACGTGATTATTGGAACAAGAAAAACAATACCCACAGACTTGAGGTAAACAGTACCGACCTAAATGGCATACTGAACACAGTGTTCAGGGTAATCAAGAAGTACAGGGACACGACGACGCACTACATGACCAATGATACATGCTGGAATGACGGAAGCGACTTTCTGGCAAAGGAACAACGGTTGGCCTTCATGATAGACAACTATTATGAAGTGGCTCTGCGCGACCTGAAAGAAAGATACAGCTATACCACCGATGACCTGAGATTTATCCAGTATTATCGTTATAAAAGAGTACGCATGCCCGATGGCAAACCAACCATGTGTAAGAACACCAACTTCTATCTGAGCATGGTGGACTATAACGGAGACGCGGGCAAGAAGCTGCATCTCTCTGGAGTAGGCGTAGCACAGCTGGTATGTCTCTTCTTAGACAAGCAGTATATCAACCAGTTGGCAAGCAATCTGGAACTGACAAGCAAGCATCTGCCCTCATCCAAAGAGGCACAGATTATACGCCGCTCGTTGGGCATACACAACATCGTATTGCCCAAGGACCGCATACACTCTGACAAGGGCGAAATGTCGATAGCCATGGACATGCTGGGCGAAATCAAGCGCTGTCCCAACGAGTTGTTTGACACACTCTCTGCCGACAGACAGTCGAGTTTCAGACTGATATCGTCTGACCACAACGAGGTGCTGCTCAAGCGTAGCTCTGACCGTTTTGCCCAGTTGACGCTGCAGTATATCGACTATGGCGAGAAGTTTGACCGTATACGTTTCCATGTCAACATGGGCAAACTGCGCTACCTCTTCAATGCCGAGAAGACCTGTGTAGACGGGCAGGTGCGCGTCCGCGTGATAGAGCATCCCCTCAATGGTTTCGGCCGTATGGCCGAGATGGAAGCTATGCGCAAGCAGGAAGACGGCACCTTCGGCAAGACCGGCATACAGATACGTGACTTTGACAACGTGAAGCGCGACGATGCCAATCCTGCCAACTACCCCTACATCGTAGACACCTATACCCACTACATGCTCGACGACAATCATGTGGAGATGCTGATAGGCAAGCCAATGGATATGCCCGAGATAGAAGAGTATGACGGCAAATGGTATGTCAACAAGACGGTGCCTTCGTGCAGGATGAGCACCTTGGAGTTGCCGGCCATGATGTTTCACATGCACCTGCTGGGCAGCAAGCGTACCGAAGCCCGGATAATAGACTTCTATGAGCGGTACTGCAAGTTGTTTGACGCCTTGAAGCAAGGCGCTGTCAGCAAGGAGAATATCGGCGAGTTTGGCATCAAGGAACAGGACATGCCGCAGAAGGTGCTTGACGTAATCAACGGGAATGCCCAAGGCAAGAACGCAAATGAGTATATCCTCAAGACGCTGCAGGAGCTGTATGACCATGCCTGCAAACGGATAGACAATCTGCGCCAGGACAAGCGGGCTATAGGTTCGGCTGCCAACAAGATGGGCAAGCGCGGCTATCGACAGATAAAACCCGGGAAACTGGCAGAATATCTGATACAGGACATCGTAAGATGGCAGCCCACGCTGTCTGCTGGAGACGACTATGGCACCGACAGACTGACGGGACTCAACTACAGGGTGATGCAGGCGGCTATCGCCACTTATGACAGTCGTGGCAAAGACGAAGAGGCAAGACGCTTCAAGGCCATGTTTGAGCGGGCTAATCTGATAGGCGGTGACAGACAGAAGAACCACCCGTTCCTCTATAAAGTCTTCGGCTATAGGCTGCCTGCAGACATCGTGGACTTTTATGAGAAATACCTCAATGAGCAGAAGTATTACATCAATTCTCTCCTCAAGAAGGCCAAACAGGGAGAAGTGGTGAATGTGCCCTTTGTCAACAGAGACCAGAGCAAGTGGAAGAAACCCACGCAGGAATACTTGGGCGCAGAATACATGGCAGACAAAGCAATAGAACTGCCACGGCAGATGTTTGACGAGGATATCAAGAACCATCTCAAGACTCTGGACCAGATGAAGGATGTTGATTTTGACCACGCCAATGTCACCTATCTCATAGGCGAATATATGAAGCGTGTGCGCGACGATGCCTTCCAGGAGTTCTATGCCTGGCGACGCAACTACCGCTATATCGACCTGTTGAAATGTGAGGTGGACCGTACAAAGAGAATCCCCAAACTGGTTGAAACATGGACTACGACCGAAGAACGGGAGAAGATATGGAAGGAACGTGAAAAGCTGGCAAAGGAATACCGCTCTTGGGCTGATGGACAGATGAAGAACAATCCTCAGACCAGAAGGCTGACAGAGGACGAGCGTGGGGAGATTATCGCCAAGAGGCTAAGCAATAGCCGCAACGACTATCAGAGGAGCGAGAAGATGATAAGGCGCTACAAGGTGCAAGACGCACTGCTGTTCATTGCCGCCAACGACACGCTGACCCAGCACATGGACTTCAAAGGCAAGCAGTTCAAGCTCAAAGACATCACTCCTGATGCCGAGCGTGGAATCTTGTCAGAGAAAATGTCGATGGACTTCAAGTTCGAGAAAAACGGCAAGACCTATATCATATACGCCCAGGAAATGAAGATAAAGAACTATGGAGATTTCTTCGTTCTGGCCAACGACAAGCGTCTGGTAAATCTGCTGGCACTGGTCAACCAAGACCGCGTGTCAAAAGACGAGATAGAGCAAGAGCTGAAGCGTTATGATGTCTGTCGTCCGGAAGTGGTGAAAATGATTCTTGACCTCGAGAAATGGGCCTTTGACAATTTCCCAGAGTTGAAAGCCAAGGTAATGAACGACAGAGAGGACAACAAGGTAGGTTTCAACTACATCCTGGATGTGCTCCTTGAAAACAAAAGGATAGGAGAAGCACAAAAGGAGACACTGCGTCTGATTAGAAACGCCTTTGACCACAATAACTACCCAAGGACAGGCGTGGTGAATGTGGTGACTCTGCCCGAGATAGCCGAAGAGATGAGAGACCTGTTCGGCGAGTATGCCAGAATAGAGTAAGCGACGATCTAAACAGGGAGAAAGCAACTGCGTTTTCTCCCTGTTTTGATTTATACACCTATTATACACTTTTATGTACAATATGATAAAACTTGCTGAAAAGCGACAAGGACGGCGGCCGTCATTCTTCGCCCTACCGTACCGATGAAAGTTCACGAAAAGACACATGCGACGAGAAAGAGGTTCCTGACAGCAAATCATGATGGAAACAGCAGGGGATTTCGGCATGAAAAACACATTAACAACTCTATTGTATATATGACTAATGGTTCCAAATGGAGCAGAACCATTAGAGTTGGAAAAAAACTTGACCGCACAAAAAAAAGTATATATCTTTGCAACGTCAAAACACCGAAACTACCACGGTGATTGACGCTACAAACAAGTTGGTAGGAACAAAAATGTTGAAACTATGGAAAACAAATCCAACATCAATTCCAAGACCGGTCTCTTGAAACTCGGTTATGTGACAAACCTTAAACCCAAATCGGTCATTAGAAAAAGTTTCTTGTCATTTTCTAATGACCGCCATTAGAAAAACAGCTTTGTATATGCTTGATTTATAAATATTTACTAACTTTACCACGAAAAAAAGAATATACTCCGATGCGAAACTGTGACATAAAGTTTGTAAATAA
>NZ_NPJK01000030.1:0-151024 GCF_002251285.1 Prevotella sp. P5-64 | reverse complement strand
GGGGGGGTTATCCCTTCTTCTGCCGTTCCAGCAGGTCGGGGCGCAGACGGCGGGTGCGCTCATAGCTCTGCTCTATCTCCCAGTCCTTGATTTTGGCTTCGTTGCCGCTGAGCAGGATGTCGGGCACACGCCAGCCTTTGTATTCTGCCGGCCGTGTATAGATAGGCGCTGAGAGCATGTCGTCCTGGAAACAGTCCGACAGAGCGCTCTGCTCGTCGCCCACCACGCCCGGCACGATGCGTACCACGGCATCCGAGATGATGGCAGCAGCCAGTTCGCCACCGGTGAGCACGTAGTCGCCCACCGAGATTTCGCGGGTGATGAGGTGGTCGCGCACGCGCTGGTCTATACCCTTGTAGTGGCCACACAGGATGATGAGGTTCTGCTTGAGCGACAGGTCGTTGGCCACATGCTGGTCAAACTGCTCGCCGTCGGGGGTGGTAAAGATTACCTCGTCATAGTCTCTCTCGGCCTTGAGGGCGCTGATGCAGCGGTCTATGGGCTCTATCTGCATCACCATGCCGGCAAAACCGCCGTAGGGATAGTCGTCCACGCGGCGCCATTTGTCCTTGGTGTAGTCGCGCAGATTGTGCAGATGTATCTCAGCCAGTCCCTTCTTTTGGGCACGTGCCAGGATGGATTCGTGAACAAAGCCCTCGAGCATTTCGGGCAGAACGGTAATGATATCTATTCTCATAGTGTCTATTTCTCTGAATTTCATCTACAAAGTTACGACAATTTTGCCAACCATCTCTTATATTTATGGTCTTTTTCGTACCTTTGCACTATCTTTGGACTATTTTTATAAACATGTATCATATGAAACAGAGATTACTTATGCTTGCAGCCTTCACCGTGGCTGCCGTTTCTGGCTTCGCACAGAATGTCCAGTTGCATTATGATTTGGGTCGCTCGCTTTACTATGACCTTTCCGAGCGTCAGAGTGTAACCACCACTATCGAGTTGTTCAAGCCCGACCGTTGGGGTAGCACCTATTTCTTCACCGACCTCGATTATGAGAGCGACGGAGTGATGGGCGCTTATTGGGAGATTAGCCGCGAGTTCAACCTTTCTGCCAACAAGCAGTGGGCTGCCCATGTAGAGTACGACGGTGGTGTAAGCACCGGCCGTATGGACAACAGTTATTATGGCAACCGTTTCCAGCAGGCGGCTCTCCTTGGTGGTGCGTGGAACTGGCATAGTGCCGACTTCTCCCGCACATTCTCGCTGCAGGCTATGTATAAGTATTATTTCAAGAATGCTCACAAAGACATGCGTGCTTTCAACAGTTTCCAGGCTACAGCAGTTTGGGGCATCAATTTTGCCAAGGGCCTCTGCACCTTCAGTGGTTTTGCCGACCTCTGGTATGACCAGAGCGTGCGTGGCAACTACATTTTCCTGAGCGAGCCTCAGTTCTGGGTTAACTTGGACAAGCTCAAGGGATGGGATGATGTCCATCTGAGTCTTGGCAGCGAGGTCGAGCTGTCCAACAACTTCGTGTGGAACAACCAGGGTGAGAACAATAAGTTCTATGCCATCCCCACAGTGGCAGCCAAGTGGACTTTCTAAACTTGGAGACCATATACAGAGAGCGGCTGACGGGTTATATGCCTGTCAGCCGCTCTCTTTTGCTTCATGCAGTGTCTATCCGAAACGCTCGACGAACTCGTCTTCACTGATAATGGGGATGCCCAGCTCCTGGGCTTTCTTGTTCTTGCCCGACTGAGAGGTTACATCGTTGTTGATGAGGTAGTGGGTCGAGCGACTTACGCTACCTGTAACCTTGCCGCCTTGACTCTCGATATAGGCCTTGAGCTCGTTGCGGTTTTTGTAGTGGTGCACATCGCCGGTCACTACGAATGTCATTCCCTCGCAACGGGCGCCGGCTGGCGCGGTGGCATCTGCCTCGATTTCTATCTCGGCGAGCAGACGGGTTACCATCCTGCTGTGCGTGGGATTGTGGAACCACTCCACTACAGCAGCCGATTTCTCGGGGCCTATGCCGTCTATGTGGGCAAAGTGTTCAGGGTTGTCGGTCTGAGAGGCTTCGGCTACCAACTTTTCGAAGGTGTATGCGGCGAGCAGACGCTTGCACACGTCGGTGCCGCATAGAGGTATGCTCAGGGCGTATAGCAACTGGCGCGCCTTGACCGTGCGTGCTTTCTCTATGCTGCGCAACAGGTTGCTTACTGACTTGCGCCCGAAGCCTTCCATCATCGACAGCTCCAGCGCATGCTCGTCCATGTGGTAGAGGTCGGCATATTCGCTCACCCAACCCAGGTTGATGAACTTGGCGATGGTCTGTTCGCTCAGTCCGTCGATGTTGGCACCAGCCTTGGAGACAAACCGTGCAAACTTGCGCAGCTGTTTGGCGGCGCAGTCGGCATTGGTGCAGTGCAGCGTGCGTGTGCCGCTTGCGCTCTCGGTCACCTCGGTGGGTGCGCCGCATACGGGGCAGGCGGCGGGGATGTCGAGTGTGCCCACGGTCTGTATCACCTCTATCACCTTGGGGATAATCTTGTTGGCCTTGATTACCGATAGGGTAGTGCCGGGGCCGCCTATGCCCAGGCGTTCGCACTCGCTGATGTTGCAGAGCGAGGCGCGCTTCACGGTGGTGCCCTCGAGACTTACGGGAGTGAAGACCGCCACGGGCGAGATGGTCGATGCCGCACACGACCACTCGATGTGGTCCAGCTGGGTCTGTGCACTCTCGTCCTGCCACTTGAAGGCGTAGCCGGCGCGGGTGGCGTGGTGCCCCGTGACCGAACCGGTAGAGGCGTAGGCCGTGTCGTCATAGACGATTACCAGCCCGTCTACCGGGAAGGGGCATTCTCCGCTGGTGACCTTGTGGGTCCAGCCATCGATGCTGTGGTCTATGTTGTCGAGGGTAGGCGTGGCTATCAGCTCGCGCTCCACGGTGGTGAAGCCCAATCGGTCCAACAGCGCCATGCGGTCGCCCCACGAACCGACAGCCTCGTCGGTATAGACCAGCGTAAAGGCTATCCACTGGATGTGGCGGCGGCTTACCTCGTTGATGTCTTTCAGCGTGAGCGAGCCTGAAGCCAGGTTGCGGGGATTGGCATACTCTTCGTCGCTCTCCATATTGAATATCTCAAAGTCCTTGTAGGATATTACCGCCTCGCCACGTATCACGAGGTGGCCCTGATGGTCTATGTGCTGGGGGATGCCGCTGATGGCTGGCGCCAGGTGGGTGATGTTGGTGCCGGTATGACCGTTGCCGCGCGTCACGACCTTGCTGAGCAGTCCCTCGTCGTAGGTCACCACGAGGGTGAGGCCGTCGAGTTTCCACGACATCCAGATGGGGCGCTCCTCGGCCCACTTCACCAGGTCGGCAGGACTCTTGGTCTTGGCGAGCGACAGGGCGGCAAACTCATGGTCTTCCTTCTTGCCGGCGATGTTGTCTTCTGACACCTTGGCAGTGGGCGAGCCGTCGAGCGTGATGCCCGTGAGCGTCTCCATAGCCTTGAGCCGGTCGAAGAGAGCATCCCATTCGTAGTCGGTCATCAGCTCTTCCCTGCCATTATAGTAGGCTGCAGACGCCGCATTGAGCTGTTCTATCCACTGGCGCATCTGTGCCACGCGGCTGTCATTATTCTGTTCCATAGTCTTACCTTATTTATATATATAGTAGCTTCCGTCGGTACCGTCGCAGTAGTCGCGCGCCAGCTGGAGGATGTACTCGGCATTGGCGCGCACGTCGGCCTCGCAACCGTCATACCCGTTGATGAGCACCACGAGGTGGGTGGTGTTGTCGTCTATCTTGGTGCGCTCGTGGTCGGAGGTGGGAGTGCCCACGCCCCCCACGGCGTCGCGATAGACGGGTAGACCCTCGATGTTGATGGTGCCGCGGCCAATGCCCTCGTAAGGTTCGCCGGCACGGCCCACACCCAGGGTGAGCGTGTCGCCCTCAAACTTGTCGGCGTCGAAACCGCCAATGCTGTAGCCATAGCGTATGCTCGCCAGATTGACAAGGTCTACCAGCGTATTGATTTGGTAGAGCTGCTTGCCTTGGAGGATGCGGCGGATGAGGGCTTCGGCAGCAGGACGGTAGCGCGACGGGTCTTTGCCGCAGGCACGGTAGACCTGTCGGGTGGCTGCTATGCCCGAAATGTCTTTGAGCGTCTCGGTCGTCAGGGTCTGCCTGAACTCCTGGCCCAGTCGGTCTATCTCGCCCCAGAGTCCTGCTGAGTATGGGCTGTTGTGTACGTATATCTCTACATGTGCTCCCACAAACTCGGGGCACACGCTTTCTATCTCGTCAGATACTATTATGCGCATGGTGATACTGTTGGTTACTATGTTGCGAAATTACGAAAAAAATAAGACATAGATGTAATTTGTCGGCAAAAACTTGGCGACATCCCTATGAAGCGGCGCCATCATGGCAGTTGTAGCCAAAGCGCAGGAGCATGAAACGATGTGGAGAACTGTGCCCCACGAAAGCATCGGAATATCCTGATTTCTGCCCGTGATGCAGTGGAAACTGATTGCGAACTGCGAAACGGTAAAATCGAAGTGCGAAATGAAGAAATCATGGTTGGAAATCCAGAAATCAAACCACGCAATTATTTTTAAGTTCATCAGCATGGTTTTCATTCCGCCGACTATCGGTCAGAAGATGCCCCCACGGGAGACCACGTGGGTGAAAAAGGTGGCGTGAATGGCGGCCGATGCAGGCTCGATGTGCTTACAAATCGTAAGTGAAAGGATAAAGTTTGAAAAAAAACGAAGAAAAATGTTTGGAGAATGTGATTATTTATTATATTTGCAGCAATTAATCAATTAAAAACCAATATAATCATGAAAATCGGTATTCCAAAAGAAATCAAGAACAACGAGAACCGAGTGGGTATGACCCCCGATGGCGTGGCCGAACTGGTAAAACACGGGCACGAAGTGTTTGTACAACATACAGCCGGCGATGGCAGTGGCTTTGCCGATGCGGCGTACGAGAAGGTGGGTGCCAAGATACTGCCCACCATCGAAGCGGTGTATGATGTGGCTGAAATGATTATAAAAGTCAAAGAGCCCATCAAGCCCGAATATCCTCTGCTGAAGCATGGACAGTTGGTATTCACCTATTTCCACCTGGCTTGCGATTTGGAATTGACCGAGGCCATGGTCAAGAGCGGTGCGGTGTGTCTGGCCTACGAGACGGTGCAGACAGCAGACAAAAGGTTGCCTCTGCTGGTTCCGATGAGCGAGGTGGCAGGCCGCATGGCGTCAATCAACGGTGCCTACTATCTGCAGAAGACCAAGGGCGGAAAGGGCAAGCTGATGAGTGGTGTGCCCGGCGTGAAGCCCGCCAAGGTGCTGGTACTCGGCGGCGGCATCGTGGGTGAAGCGGCTGCGCGCATGGCTGCCGGAATGGGGGCAGAGGTGTATATCACAGACATCAGTCTGCCTCGTCTGCGCCAGTTGGATGCCGAACTGCCTGCCAATGTGCATACGCTATACTCGACCGAGCACAATATACGCAAGGAGTTGAAGGATGTGGATATCGTAGTAGGTTCGGTACTGGTGCCGGGCGACAAGGCTCCGCACCTCATCACCCGCGACATGCTGAAGGAGATGGAACCCGGAACGGTGCTGGTGGATGTGGCTATAGATCAGGGCGGCTGCTTTGAGACTTCGCATCCCACAACACACAGCGACCCCGTATACGAGGTGGATGGCATCGTACACTATGCCGTGGCAAATATTCCCGGTGCAGTGCCCAACACGTCGACCGCCGCTCTGACCAATGCTACGCTGAAGTATGCCTTGGCTCTGGCAGACAAGGGCTGGAAGAAAGCATGTCGTGAAGACGCGGCTCTGTATAAAGGCCTGAATGTGGTAGAGGGCAAGATAACCTTCAAAGCTGTGGCCGATGTATGGGGTATGCCTTATGAACCGGCTCAGGTAGATTAACTCCTAATGGGTGGCTTGCCACCAAGCAGTCATAGATTTCCGGCCCGCTACGTAACTGTTGGTAGTAGGGTCGGAAATTGTTATTCCGCAGAACGTGGTGACGGGGATGGTGCTTATGCCGCCATTGAACTGGCTCAGGTCGGTATACACGGCATTGGTGTGGGTGTGGTAGGGCACAAGTCGCTTGACCAGATAGTCAAACTGGCTGCGGTCATTGGCATCGCAGAGATCATCGATGTAACTCTTCATGTCAAAGAAAATGGTCTGTGCCATACCGTCGAGTTTCTGCAGACGGTCGACATGGGTGGCATCAAAGGTGTAACGGCCGTTGATGTCTTTCATCCACGCAGCCATAGCGTCCATCTGTCGGCAGTCTATCACCGAGAGCGTGCCGTAGGGATAGGTGTGCTGGGTGTAATAGGTATGAAACTCGTTGACAATGGACTGATAATCGGGGCTGGTGGCAGCCAGGTGGCGCCAGATGCGGTAGTAAGGCAGTCCGTCGGCCATAATCTCTGAGGTGGAGGCGATGATATGGTCGGTGGCGTCCTTTAGGTCGTATGCCACTTCGACTCCCGCCATGTAGCAGTCGTCGAAGGCGATGAACTGAAGGGGCATGGCTGCTCTCTTGATGCCTTCGGCAAGGTCGGAGAGCTCGGTCTGAAACTTGGCGTCGATTCCGCCAAACGAGCGGCTACGGTAATAGTCCTTGACACCGCTTGGAATCCATCCGTTGCCATGGCATCCGATGACCATGGCATATCGGGGAGCCGGGGCGGCGGTCTTGACATCGCCTAAGAGTGCAGCTATGCCCGAGGCACTGGTGTAGTCGTAGGCATTGTAACGCTTGAGCGTGTCGCGGACGCACTGGTTGCCCTGATACCTGATTTCTACCAATGCAGAGTAGGTAGGCGACTGCGAGATGAAAGTGAGCAGGCGCGTATTGCCCATCCCGCCCTGTTGGCGGATGGCCCTTTCTATATTCTCAATGTTGTTGATAAAGTACGAATATAGATTGCGCTGGTAGGGAGGTTGGCCAGTAGACGACCAAGGAAGGTAAAGAAAAAGCGTTTTCTGGGTCTCTGGCGGTGTCGGAGCATTGTCGTCGCTACAAGAGGTAAACAACAGGGTCACGAAACACACACACAAACCGAGAAAACGCTTCATAATGATTAAGTATTTAATGAGTTCTATTTCTTTCTGAGCTCAGCAATCGACTCCTGGAGTGCTGCAATCTTCTCGAGCGAGTCGCTCTCCTTCTTGCGCTCCATGGCTACGACAGCCTCGGGGGCATTGGCGACGAACTTCTCGTTGGCGAGCTTCTTGCGGATACCCATGAGGAAGCCTTCGAGGTGCTTGAGCTGTGCCTCGGCCTTGGCTATCTCGGCCTCGACGTCGATGAGGTCGCCCAGAGGTACGGCAAACTCGTGAGTGCCCACCATAAAGGCGCTGGCGCTGGCATCCTTGTCGCTCACTACGTCGATGCTGCTGAGGTTGGCCATCTTGGTGATGACGGCGTTGTAGGCAGCGAAGGCGTTGGTGCCGATGGCCTGCAGAGCCAACTGCTCCTTGGGCGCAATGTTCTTCTGGTTGCGTACCATGCGCACGCCGCTTACTATCTGCTTCACCTCCTCAATCTGCGAGATGAGGGTAAGTTCGGCCTCGGTGGGAGCGGAAACCTTCAGCGCGTCGCGCATGATGCTCTCGCCATCCTTGCGGTCGTAGATGTGCTGCCACAGCTCCTCGGTGATAAACGGCATGAAGGGGTGCAGCATCTTGAGCAGTGTCTCGAAGAAGCGCAGTGTCTTGTCGTAAGTGGCGCGGTCGATGGGCTGGGCTTCGCCATTGATGTAGGCGGGCTTGACCATCTCGAGGTACCAGCTGGAAAACTCATCCCAGAACAGGCGGTAGACAGCCATCAATGCCTCGGAGATGCGGTACTTGCGGAAGAGGTCGTCGACCTCCTCGTTGGTCTGCTTGAGCTTGGCGTCGAACCACTCGGTGGCTATGCGGCTTGCCTCGGGCTGCTCGCCGTCGGCAACGGTCCATCCCTGAACCAGACGGAAGGCATTCCAAATCTTGTTGTTGAAGTTGCGGCCCTGCTCGCACAGGCTCTCATCGAAGAGGATGTCGTTGCCGGCGGGGGCGGAGAGCATCATGCCCATGCGCACGCCATCGGCGCCGAACTTCTCGATAAGTTCGATGGGGTCGGGAGAGTTGCCGAGACTCTTGGACATCTTTCGGCCCAGCTTGTCGCGTACGATACCGGTGAAGTAGACGTTCTTGAACGGTATCTTGCCGGTGTACTCCTCGCCAGCCATAATCATGCGGGCTACCCAGAAGAAGATAATGTCTGGTCCGGTAACCAGGTCGCTGGTGGGGTAGTAATAATTGAGCTCCTCGTTGCCTGGGTTGTTGATGCCATCAAAGAGGGAGATGGGCCACAACCATGAGGAGAACCATGTATCGAGTGCATCTTCGTCCTGTTTGAGGTCATCAGCGGTCAGAGCGGCATTGCCGGTCTTTGCCTGAGCCATCTTCAGCGCCTCGTCGGCGGTCTCGGCTACCACGAAGTCTTCTTCGCCGTCGCCATAGAAGTAGGCGGGTATGCGGTGACCCCACCACAACTGGCGCGAAATGCACCAATCCTGGATGTTGTCGAGCCAGTTCTTGTATGTAGTCTTGTATTTGGCGGGGTAGAAGTTCATCTCGCCGTCCATAACGGGAGGTAGGGCGATGTCAGCGAAGTGCTGCATGCGAAGGAACCACTGTAAGGAGAGGCGTGGCTCTATCGCCGTGTCGGGGTTTCGCTCTGAATAGCCCACCTTATTATTATAGTCTTCGATGCGTTCCATAAGTCCGGCGGCCTGAAGGTCCTTTGTAATCTGGCGACGACAGTCAAAACGGTCCATGCCGACATACAGCGGAGACGCCGCGGAAATGGTGGCGTCGGCATTGAAGATATCGATGGTCTCGAGATGGTGTGTCTTGCCCAGCATATTGTCGTTGGTGTCGTGTGCAGGGGTAACCTTCAGACATCCTGTACCAAACTCTATGTCTACATAGCGGTCCTCGATGACGGGGATGACACGTCCCACGAGTGGTACGATAACCTTCTTGCCTCTAAGCCATTGGTTCTTGGGGTCTTTGGGGTTGATACACATCGCGGTGTCGCCCATGATGGTCTCAGGGCGCGTGGTGGCTACCACTGCATAGTAACCCTTCTCGTCCTTATGGATGACATTGCCTTCGGCTGCTTGGTCAATATCCGAGCAATCACAGTCAGGAGCAATGTAATATTTAAGATTATAGAGTTTGGACTGCTCATCCTTGTAGATAACCTCCTCATTGCTGAGTGCAGTCTGGGCCTTGGGGTCCCAGTTTACCATGCGCAGTCCGCGGTAGATAAGTCCCTTGTTGTATAGGTCAACAAAAACTTTGATGACGCTTTGAGAGCGCTTCTCATCCATGGTGAATGCGGTGCGGTCCCAATCGCATGATGCCCCCAAACGGCGTAGCTGCTTGAGGATAATGCCACCATGTTCGTTGGTCCAGTCCCAAGCATGCTTCAGAAATTCATCGCGGGTGAGGTCATGCTTCTTAATACCTTGTTCAGCAAGTCTCTTCACCACCTTGGCTTCAGTCGCTATCGAGGCGTGGTCGGTTCCGGGTACCCAACAAGCATTCTTGCCTTCCATGCGGGCGCGTCGCACCAGAATATCCTGGATGGTGTTGTTGAGCATGTGACCCATGTGTAACACGCCAGTTACATTGGGAGGTGGGATGACAATGGTGTATGGTTCTCTTCCGTCTGGCTTGCTGCTGAAGAGTTTGTTGTCAAGCCAGTACTTGTACCATTTCGACTCCACTTCACGTGGGTCGTACTTACTTGCTAATTCCATATTTTTCGGATTAATAATATCATGTTAAAAAAATCATTGCAAAGTTACAAGAATTTATTGAAATTTACTTACTTTTGCATAGAAAAAATATAACAATGAATACGAGAGAAGCTAAAATAGAAGCCTTTGGCCACCTGCTTGATGTCCAGGAGCGCCTTCGTAAAGAGTGTCCCTGGGACCGCAAACAGACGTTTCAGAGTCTGCGTCCCAATACCATTGAAGAAACCTTCGAGCTTGCTGACGCATTGATGAACAATGACATGCATAATGTGAAAAAGGAGCTCGGTGATGTCATGGAGCATGTGCTGTTCTATGCCATTCTTGGAGATGAATCCGACGAATTTGACATCGCTGATGTCTGCAACCAAGAGGCTCGCAAGCTGATGTTCCGTCATCCATTTATAGATTGGACGGGATGGCGGGATGATCCGAAGGCGGACTCGGGCGACGTGCCGCACAACAGCGAGGAGGTGGAGCAGACTTGGGAACAAATCAAACAAAAGGAAAAGGACGGCAACAAGACCGTGCTTTCCGGTGTGCCAGCCTCGCTGCCTTCGCTCATCAAAGCCTACCGCATCCAGGACAAGGCCCGCAATGTGGGCTTTGACTGGCAGAAACGTGAAGATGTTTGGGATAAGGTGCGGGAAGAACTCAACGAGCTTGAGGTTGAACTCGCCAAGGACGACGCTATCAACTCTGAAAAGGAACTTGGTGATTTCCTCTTCAGCGTCATCAATGCCGCTCGCCTCTATCATCTCAATCCCGACAACGCGCTCGAGCAGACCAACCAGAAGTTCATCCGCCGCTTTGGCTACGTAGAGCAGAAGGCCAAAGAGGCTGGAAAAGAGCTTAAAGATATGACTCTCGGGGAGATGGATGACCTCTGGAATGAAGCTAAGTATCAGGAACGCAAGAATGATAACCAATACAATGAGAATGATAATCAATAAAAGATATACAATGAAGAAGGTATGTTTTATCTTGACCATTGGAGTCGTAATGATGATGATGGGATGCGGAGGACAGAAGAACGCGGACAATAATGCCGACGCGGATAGCGTGGAGGTTATGGAGACGCCGGATTCTACGGTCTATGGAGTGTGCGGAAGTGGCACGTCGATGCATTCTCTTGAATTGGTGACCGACGAGGGCGACACCATAACCTATATGTTGGATGCCGACGATGCGGAGATGACCGTCAAAGGCGGAATGTTGGTCGGCGACCGCATGGCAGTTGTCGGCTTCAAGAATAGTGATGGAGAGATGCAAGCCTCGCAGGCCATCAACATCACCACGTTGCTCGGCAGATGGACCAGCATTGACAAGAACTTTGAAATACAGGAAGGTGGAACAGTGGCATCGGCAGTCAAAGCCGAAAGCAACCCTTGGACGGCGTGGAAGATATGCAATTGCAAGCTCATTCTCAATCGTGACACCTTTGGCATTGACGTTCTGGGAGCCGACAGCCTATATCTCGAAAATCATCAGGGCATCTACGCCTTCAAGCGCCAACCTGTGAATAGTAACGATTAACGTTTTGGAATCATTCAAGGTACATATACTCGGGTGTGGCAGTGCGCTGCCCACGCTGCGCCACAATGCATCGGCGCAGGTGGTAGAGCTGCGCGACAAGATGTTCATGATAGACTGCGGAGAGGGCACCCAGATACAGCTCCGTCGTTCGCGCGTGAGTTTCTCGCGCATTGGCCACGTTTTTATTTCCCATCTGCATGGCGACCATTGCTTCGGGCTTATCGGGATGATATCCACATTCGGCATGTTGGGGCGTACAGCACCGCTGCATGTCTATGCTCCGGCGGAGTTGCAACCCATCCTGGAGGTGGAGATGCAAGCTTACTGTCAGGGACTTGAATACAAGGTCGAGTTCCATGCGATTGATACCGCGGCGACTACCGTTATCTATGAAGACCGTAGCCTCACGGTGACTACCATTCCCCTTGAGCATCGTATGCCTTGTTGCGGTTTCCTTTTTTGTGAGAAACGGACACTCCCGCACATACGTCGGGACATGATAGACTTCTATCATATCCCCGTATGTCATATCGCCAACATCAAGAACGGCGCAGACTGGACGACCGAGGATGGCTCTGTAGTCCCCAATTCGCGCCTTACTTTCCCTGCAGACCCACCTCGCAGCTATGCTTACTGTAGTGACACGCGCTATATGCCCAAGTTGCATAAGCTCGTGGAAGGCGCTACCGTGCTTTATCATGAGAGTACCTACGACAAAGCCTGCGCCGACCGCGCCAAGCTCTACTACCACAGCACATCGGAGCAAGCCGCAAAGGTAGCGCGGGCCGCCGGAGTCGGCAAGTTGGTCTTGGGACATTTCAGTGCCCGCTATGAGAACGAGCAGACTATCCTCGACGAGGCCGTTGCCATCTTCCCCAACACCGTCTTGGCCAATGAAGGCATGGTGATAGATGTTAAATAGTTTTAATGATGCTCATTTTGTTCGTGCAAATGATGGATAGTGTGCGATAAATTACCTATTTTTGCATTGAAATACAATATTGAAAGGCTTATGATAAAAAATATACTCGTATCAGTTTTTGCTTTGTTCGTCGCCTTTGCCATGCCATCGTCGGCGATGGCCAACCCAGGCATAGAGATTGTGGAGACCGATTTCCAGCAGATTTCTATATCTTACGCCAACTCCATCCTGCGTGTTACCGGTGCTGAGGGAGAGGTCCTTCAAATCTACAACGTGGCTGGAGTAAGAGTGATGAACGTCAAAGTGGAAGGTGAAGACAAGCGCTTTGAACTCAGCTTGCCCAAGGGTTGCTATATCGTAAAGGTGGGCAAGTGTGTTCGCAAAATCTCTGTCAAGTAGTCCGTGTCGAGCCTCCTGAAACTATTCTTTATTGCGGTGGCCGCCTTTTCGCTTGTCGCCTGTAGCGAAAAGGATGTCAATCCCAACCGCGACCTTACCTTGGATGATTTTTCCACGATGCGTGTGTCTGACTATGTGGTCAGCCTGTCGCGTCTCAAGCAGCATTTGGACCGCCAAGTGCGCGATGACCGAGATACGGTCGCTTCCGATTATTTTCTTCGCAATTATTACCAGCAGGGTGGACGCCTCCTTTGGGTAGACCGTCAGGGCGTCGACCGCCGGGCTGACACTCTCTTGGCCTATCTGCGTCATGTCGACAAGATTGGCTTCAGTCCCAATCGTTTTCGTGTGCCCCAGATAGAGGCCGACCTCCATCGTATGCGCCACCTGCAGTTTGACACGCTCCACACAGCCAGTCGTGTAGTGGCTCGGCTGGAGTACAATCTTACCAAGTCATACCTGCGCTATGTGACGGGCCAACGCTTCGGTTATGTCAACCCCCGCGTGCTTCTCAACCGCATTGACCTCGTCGACACGGCGCGTATAAGCCTCGGCTATCGCACCCTTTTTGATGTTGGGATGGACACCCCCAACCGTGCGTTCTACCAGCGCGCTCTCGCCAAGGTCGAGGCCGACAGCGTAGCCGTCTTCCTGCACGATGTCCAGCCCGTCGATTCGCTTTATCGTCGGTTTGCGCAGATGCTGCAGACCACTCCGCCGCAGACGCCAGCCTACTCGCGGATAATGGCCAACATGGAGCGCCGCCGCTGGCGCACCCACCGACATCCCCAGACTTGCCCCAAATATGTGATGGTCAATGTGCCGGCGTTTATGCTGACCGCTGTCGACGGCGAGACCACCATGCAGATGCGTGTAGGACTGGGAGCCGTGTCTACCAAGACCCCTCTGCTCGTCAGCGATATCTCCCGTATGGACCTCAACCCTCAATGGATTATCCCAAGGAGCATTATCCGCAACAGCGTGGTACGCCACATCGGCGACAGTGCCTATTTCGCCCGCAACCATTACATTGTGCGCGAGCGCAGTACGGGCAAGACTGTCTCCTGGCCACATTTCACATCAGATATGTTGCTTTCGCCCGCCTATTCGGTTGTGCAGAAAGGTGGTGAGGGCAATTCCTTGGGGCGTATAGTATTCCGTTTCCCCAATTCTTTCTCCGTTTATCTCCACGACACTTCATCCCGCGGATTTTTCAGACGTGCTGTGCGCGCAGTCTCTCATGGTTGTGTGCGAGTTGAGCGCCCCTACGACCTGGCAGTTTTCCTTCTCGCCGACAAAGACCCGTCGGTCAAAGCCAAGATACAGTATTCGATGACAGCCATGCTGGCCCGCGACGGCGAAGCCCAAGCTGATACGCTCAAGCGCCGTATGGTTATCCGTTCCAAGAGCCTCGACCCGGTAGTGCCGTTGTTCATTACCTATTACACCCTCTATCCCGACCCTCAAGGTCATATGTGTGAGTATGCCGACATCTATGGTTATGATGCCGTAATCAACCGATATCTGAACAATTACCGATGACAGTCGACGACAACACACTTCTGAAGATGCTCGCGTCGCCCGAGACCAAGCGCAAGGCATTCGGGCTCATCGTCAGCCAGTATAGCGAGATGCTGTATTGGAAGATACGACACTTTGTGCTCTATCACGACGACGCCGACGATGTGATGCAGAATGTGCTGATGAAGGCGTGGATGAATATCGACAGGTTCAAGGCCGATTCCAAGATTTCCACCTGGCTCTACAGTATTGCCGTCAACGAGTCGCTCGACTTTCTGCGCCGCAAGAAGAACGTGGCCGACGCCGATGCCGACCTCTACGCCGCCCGACACCTGATGGCCGACGAGTATTTCGACGGCGACGCCACCGAGGCCCTCTTGCAGGAAGCCATTGCCCAACTCCCCGACATGCAGCGCACGGTTTTCCTGCTCCGCTATTACGATGAGATGAAATACTCTGAGATGAGCAAGATGCTCGAGCGTACCGAGGGCGCTCTGAAGGCCAATTACCACATTGCAGCCCAGAAAGTTTTGGATTATATTAAACACCGTGATTAAACTATTCGAAGATACAATCGTCAAACGTATAAAGTGAATGAATATGAGCGAAATCAATCTTAATGACATGCAGTCTGGTCACCACCGCAATCCTTTTACGGTGCCTGAAGGATATTTCGACCATTTTGCCGATGACTTTATGGCCCGTCTTGATGACCAGCCTGCCGTTGTCCATCATTCATGGTGGCACCGTTACCGTTATTATGTGGCTTCAGCAGCCTGTCTGGCAGGCCTGTTGCTTACATCTACTGTCTATCTGGCCCATACGCAGCATCAGCAGACCAAGGCTCTTGCCGAGCAGCATGCCATCGATGCTTCTATCGACGAGATGGCCGACTATGCCATGTACGACAAGGGCGATATGTATGCTTCGCTGTCTGAGTATTAATGTATATATAATAAGGTATAGCATGAAAAGAATACTGATAATGTCCTTCACTCTGCTGCTCGCTGTCGTGGCGGCTGCCGCAGAGCACGATTTCAACCCCCGACGATTTCAGGCGGATATGGAGACTTTCATTGTCAAGGAAGCAGATCTCACGCCTGCCCAGATAGATAAGTTCCTGCCTCTTTTCCGTGAGATGCAGACCAAGCAGCGTGCCCTCTTCGATGAGATGCGCCAGTATCGCCGCATGGCCGATTTCGGCGATGACAACGCCTGTGCCCGCGCCATCCATCGCATGGACAACATCGATGTGCAGATACGCCGCATCCAGCAGCAGTATCACCGCAAGTTTCTGGCTGTTCTGCCTGGCCGCGTGGTGATGAAGATTCTTCGTGCCGAAGACTGCTTCCATCGTCAGGCTTTCCGCCGTGCAGCCCGCTGTCCTCGTGCCCCGAGAGAGAAATAGCCCCATCCGTTTATAGAGAGACGGGAAGAATGTTGCAGATGATTGTTGCCGACATTCTTCCCGTCTTTTTTGTGTCTATTCTTCGCCCAGATAGTTTCTTAGGGCAGCCGTCATGTTGCGCAGTTGTGCCACTCGGGCTTTGTAGTCAGGGCTTCCCGCCCGTTCGTAGTATATCAGTGCGCTCTCCAGATAGTCCTTTGCCACCCGCATATTGTGTAGATTGATGTAGCAGAAGCCTAAGCGGTAGAGCGCGTCGGCCTTCTCGTTGCCGTAGCGCATCAGGGTGGTGGCTTCGTAGTAGGCTATGGCGCGCTGCCATTGCTCCTGCTTGAACAAACATTCGCCGCAGAGCCAGTTGTAGAGCCCCACCTCTTGGGGCGAGAAGGCTTTCAGTTGCGGGATGGTCGCCTCCAGATATTCTGCTGCCTTGGCGTATTGGCCTTCGTAGTAATAGCACACGCCGAGAAATGCCCTGAAGCGCGGATTGATGGTATATACGCTGTCGAGCCGTGCCAGGATGAGCATGCACTCATGATACTTGGCCGTCTGAAAATACTCTATGGCCCGCCCCAGCTGCTCCTTGTCGGCCTGCTGGGCGTGCAGAGGCAGCGTGGCAGCCACGAGTATGGCTATCGTAGTCAGCGTATGGCGCAGCGGCATGGCTTATTCGGTATAGAAATTGATGAGTCTGACGAGCGCCTGACGGCAAGCCTTGCAGAACTCGGGGTTCTCGTTGGTGCGCATGCGGCAGTCGGGATAGGCGCGATACACGCCCTTGAGGCTGTAGCCCGCTCCCTCGTAGAAACCAGCCTGGCTGTCGGTGCCTATCAGGTTCTCCCACTTGTTGTGGAAGTCCACCTTGGTCGTGATGTTAGGTTCCCATGGCTCCACATCGTGAGGATACATGGGGATGTCCTCAAAGTCGTAGGCGTATTCATCGGCAAGACCGGCAAAACTGTGGCCGAACTCATGGACCACCACTGGGCGGAACTTGGGATGGTGGGTCATGGCGAGGTTGTACGAGTTGAGTATGCCGCCGCCACCATACTGGTCGGTATTCACCAGCACGATGATGTGCTCATACGGAGTGCCAGCCAGCACGTCGTGCAGCGTCTTCAGCCTGAGTGTGGTCAGATAGCGCGAGCTGTAGAATGTGTCGAAGTGGGAGCCCAGCACCGTGTTCTTCCATTCGCCTGTTGCCGGCGACGATGTGCCGCTCTCTGCCGAGACGGCCTTCACTGCCACCACGTTGAACCTGTCGCGCATGCTCTTGAAGGGTTCGTGGGCAAAGATGGCATCCATCGCGGTGCGGGCGTCGGCTACGAACGTCTCCATCTCGCCCTCGGTGTAGCCCTCGGCCACGAAGGCTATGTGGATGCAGCGTGTGGTGTCGCGGGCTTGCCATAGGGTGGTGTAGGGCGTAGGCTTCTTGCCGATGCGACGTATCAGGATGTCGCTGGGCACCACCGTGTGGGTGTAGCTTGCGATGACCTCCTGGCGGTTGTTGCGCAGGTCTATTGTCACCTCTACCGTGTCTTTGGGCATGGGCATCAGAAACACGTTCTCAAACGAGCGTGCCGCGCCCTCTGCCTCGGGATAGCTGAGCCATTCCTGGAAGAGCGTGGAGAACGAGTTGCGATAGATGGCGGTGCGGGTCTTGTGGTCGCGCACGGTCAGTTGGCCGTTTCCTTGTACCGGCAGTTCGGTCAGTCGCTGTCGTTTGCCATACCATCGGGGGCTCACGTTGAGCTGGTCGAGAGCGATGTGTTGCTGCCGGGCGTTGCCCTCGAAGATGTAGTCGAGCCGCAGCGTGCTGTCGGTGAAATACTTGTCAAAGTCTTGTGCCGTGGCCGTCGCACACAGTGCCAGGGCGAGCAGAGTCGTCATTATATGCTTCATATCCATTGTCTTATTCGTGTTTCCAAGCCGTGATGTATAGCCCCACGCTTATCACTACCGCAGCCAGACCAGCCAGCAGCAGCGAGTTCTTGATCCAGGGGTTGGTTATGACATAGGCTGCCACAAAGCAGACCATGCCCGTCACGAGGGCGTAAGGCGCCCCTTTGCCTATTCGGGTGAAATCTATCTTTTTCATTATTGCAAAGGTAGTGCAAACCGATAGGAGAACAAAATAAAATCATTTATTTTTTATCATGATGGTCATCAAATTGATTGCAGAGTGGGAAATGGAGATTTCAAACCCGGAATTATCCAAATCGCGGCGGGCAACCACTATTTCCAACCACGAATTAATCTTGCCGGCCATCGATGGTACAATCGGCGTTGTCAGAAGAAATTTAGGTTAATGTGTGTTAAATCGGTTGATAAATCGCGTGTTTCCGCGTTTATAGAGTAGCATAGCGAAAATCATGATGAGCGAAAAGGAGTTTACCGATATAGCCGCAGAATTGCGCGTGGCAGCCGTCCGTTCGGCTGCCGCTGCCGGCATCGGTGTCGAGGGCGCAGAAGATGTGGCCCAAGACATAATGCTGAGGCTGTGGACGCTGCGCGACAATATCTCCTCCGCTCGTCATGCCCGTGGACTGGCTGTGGTGGCTGCCCGCAACAGGGCGCTCGACATGCTGCGCCAATCTCACACGGTATCGCTGACGACGGGAGTGACTGTTGTCCAGTCCTCGTCGGCTGCCGATGTCGCTATCGAGGCCGATGAGACCGATACATGGCTGCAGCGCAGACTCCAGGCTCTGCCGCCCATGCAGCATCAGGTGTTGCGGCTGCGACAGATAGAACTGAAGGACAATGCAGAGATAGCTGCCATACTCGGCATCAAGCCGGCCTCGGTGGCCACGCTGCTCTCAAAGGCACGCAGACAGCTGCTCGCCGATATCAGAAAACGTAATCAACGTACATAAATATAACAATGTATAACGAAAAGCAAATCAGACAACTCCTCACGAGGTTTATGGAAGGCCAGACCACGGTGGAAGAGGAGCAGGAGATAGCCCGGTGGTTTGCCGCCCGTCGCGAGGTGGCTCCCGACTTGGAAGACTATCGGCAGATGTTTGCCTACTTTGATGCCGGCATGCCCGAAGAGGATGTGGCTGTCACTCCCGTGACAGCGGGCAGGTCGTCGTCTGTGGCCCGGAGCATCGCCCTCAGGGTGGCTATGATTGCCGCCGCCTGTGTGGCTGTGGCTGTGGTCATGACGCTCGCTCTCAGCCCGTCGTCGCCGTCGGCAGACAGTGTGCAGATAGCAGCCGTTCCCATAGACACGGTCTCGGGTGCCGCTGTCCATGCACCCTCAGTCCCCAAGGCAGACAGCGTGAAGAGCGAGAAACCCAAGGCGCGCCGTTATCATAAATATATGTACACGCCGGCGCCTCCCCACCCGCTGTATGCCGAGGCGCGCCGAAAGGAGTTCGTCGACTCGCTCTCCGACGCCATCGATGCCTTTGTGGCACAATGCGTGGAAGAGGCGCAGCGCGACGATGAGCAGCTCTACCAGCAGGCTATGATGGAGGGAGCTAACCGCGAGAATGCCATCGTCAATGAAGCCTTGGCTGTGCTCGAAGAAGAAGTTTATTAAAATATAAAGGAGGAAACTGAATATGAAGAAAATCAAGCGTTTTATCTTGTTGGCTGTGCTCGCTGCCATGGCGGCTGTCGCCTCTGCTGCCTCGCCCAAGCAGTCTATTGATGTAGCATTTGCGCAGCTGGCTCAGACCCTCATAGACATGGGTGCCATCACCAATAGCGAGGCCCAAGAGTATGAAGGCGGTTATCACAAGTTCTACAACTTTGTCATCGACAAGGAGCAAAGAAAGCTGGTCGATGACTTCGAGGCCAAGACTATGCGGCCCAATGTGGCTCTGGCTTACATGTCTAATTTCCGCAAGGCCGGTACGATAGCCAAGTCCAATAATATAGGTTATGGCAAGGACAACGCCCTGACCTATAATCTGGGCGTGTATATCGACCGCAACTACGATATCCTCTACCTGCGCGACCCGCTGAACAAGGAAAAACGTTATGTCTATGCTTTGGTGTGGTGGATGTCTGGGAAAAAGATGAATGGTTCGCTGCTGAAGTTCTATAACATTGACCCGGTGGTGCAGCGAGAGAAGGCATCGAAGCAGACCGAAGGCCGCAGAGTGCTACGCACCGAGAGCGACAGCATCTTGATGGTTGACGGTAGCGGAAAGCTGGTCTACTCCAATCTGGATATCGCCAACAAGGCCACCAAGTTTACCTCTTCCAGTCTGTTGACGGCAGTAACATCAGTATGTTCGGCCTATACGTCGCTCGCCTTTTCAGATGGCGCAGCAAAGGATGTGGAATACCGCCAGATATTGGCCAACCGACTGGTAACCCTGTGCAATCTGGGTCGCAAGACGTTTGATGCCAACGACAAGAAGGCTTGCATCAAGCTGGTAGAAGGCGTGCGTCGTTGCGAGTCGGATGTGGTCAACAGCACGCTGCTCGACGCTGCGCTCACGCTGCTCAAAAACTGATTATAGAAATCTCTCTCAACTCTGAAAGTCCTCCGGCAACTGTCAACGATGGTTGCCAGGAGGACTTGTCTGATTAAAAAAATAATGAAATAATCCTCGAAATGTTTGTCAGTCAGGAAAAAAAGCAGTACCTTTGCACCGCATTTTGAGGCAGTGGGCTTCGGCTCTCCTGTCGATAGTGCGCAAACATTAATCATTTATTAATTTATAAACAGTATGAATCAATACGAAACCGTTTTCATTTTGACTCCCGTTTTGTCTGATGAACAGATGAAGGAAACGGTCGCTAAATTCAAGAAACTGCTCACTGATAAAGGCGCAGAGATTCTGAACGAGGAGACCTGGGGACTGAAGAAGATGGCTTATGCTATTCAGAAGAAATCTACAGGCTTCTACTGTCTGTTGGAATTCAAGGCTGAGCCAACTATCGTTAACTCTCTCGAGACTGGCTATCGCCGCGACGAGAAGGTTATCCGTTACATGACCGTTAAACTTGACAAGTATGCTGCTCAGTACGCCGAAAAGCGTCGCGCAAAACTTGGTAAAAAAGAGGAGGCTTAATCATGGCAGAGCAGAACAATTCAGAAGTACGTTACTTGACAGCTCCTTCTATCGATGTAAAGAAGAAGAAGTATTGCCGCTTCAAGAAGAGCGGTATTAAGTTTATCGACTACAAAGATCCTGAGTTCCTGAAGAAGTTCCTGAACGAACAGGGTAAGATTCTTCCCCGTCGTATTACTGGCACATCTCTGAAGTATCAGCGTCGTGTGGCCCAGGCTGTAAAGCGTGCGCGCCAGATAGCATTACTTCCTTATGTAACTGACTTGATGAAATAAAAAGGAGGAAGCACAATGGAGATTATTTTGAAAGAAGATATCATCGGTCTTGGATACAAGAACGATATCGTGAACGTTAAGAGTGGTTACGGTCGTAACTATCTTATCCCCACAGGCAAGGGTGTTATCGCTTCGCCCAGCGCCAAGAAGGTGCTCGCTGAGAACCTTAAGCAGCAGGCTCACAAGCTGGCTGCCCTCAAGGCTGAGGCTGAGAAGAAGGCTGAGGCTCTCAATGGTGTAGAGCTGGTAATCGAAGCTAAGGTTTCTGCAACTGGTGTAACTTACGGTTCGGTAGGCGCTGCTGCTGTAGTAGAGGCTCTCGCTAAGAAGGGCTTCGACATCGACCGCAAGATTGTTACCATGCACGATGCCAAGAAGGTTGGCGACTACGAGGCTACCGTTCACTTCCACAAGGAGGTAGAGGTAAAGGTTCCCGTTAAGGTCGTTGCCGAGAACGCTCCCGTGGAGGCCGTTGAGGCTCCCGTTGAGGAGGCTCCTGTTGCTGAGGCTGCTGCCGAGGCTCCCGCAGCTGAATAAGTTTGCGCTGTAAAGCAAATCTCAATAGAAATCCTAACTGCAATTGCGCGGTTAGGATTTTTTTTGTGCCATAATGTATGGCGGTGCCTCGCGCGTACATAAAAATAAATGTGATTTATTTTGTATTGCGCTCGGTTTTCACTAACTTTGCACTAAAGTAATAAGTATTAAGTAATAAGATAATAATGAAAGCATTTGTATTCCCCGGACAGGGTTCACAGTTTGTCGGCATGGGCAAGGAGCTCTACGACAATAATCCATTGGCAAAAGAATTGTTTGACAAGGCCGACGAAATCCTCGGCTTCAAAATCACTGATATCATGTTTGCAGGCACCGACGAGCAGTTGAAGCAGACTAATGTTACCCAGCCTGCTGTATTCCTGCACAGTGTCATCTCTGCTCTCTGCCTGGGCGACGAGTTTGCTCCAGCAATGGTTGGCGGTCACTCACTCGGTGAGTTCTCTGCTCTTGTAGCAGTAGGCGCGCTCAGCTTTGAGGATGGCCTGAAGCTGGTGGCTGCCCGTGCCAATGCCATGCAGAAGGCTTGCGAGGCTAACCCTGGTACTATGGCTGCCATCATCGGTCTGCCCGATGAGAAGGTTGAGGAAATCTGCGCTGAAGTGTCTACCGATGGTAATGTAGTGGTTGCTGCCAACTACAACTGTCCTGGCCAGCTGGTTATCTCTGGCAATGTAGATGCCATCAATGCCGCCTGTGAGAAACTGAAGGAAGCCGGTGCCAAGCGCGCTCTGCCCCTGAAGGTTGGTGGCGCTTTCCACTCTCCTCTGATGCAGCCCGCCAAGGACGAACTTGAGGCCGCCATCGAGAAGACTACATTCAATGCGCCCAAGTGCCCCGTTTATCAGAACGTGGACGCCAAGCCCCACACTGAGCCTGAGGTAATCAAGGCCAATCTGATAGCCCAGCTCACCAGTTCGGTTCGCTGGACTGCCAGCGTGCAGGCTATGATTGCCGACGGTGCCGATGACTTCACGGAGTGTGGTCCTGGAAAGGCGCTGCAAGGTATGATAGGTCGTATAGACAAAACCGTGGCTGTGCGCGGTATCGCCTGAACGATATGATAGTTTATCAGATATTTACCAGACTTTTCGGCAATCGTAACACCACTCGTAAAGAGTGGGGTTCGGTTGCCGAAAATGGTTCTGGGAAGATGAATGACATTGATGCGCAGGTGCTGAAGCGCATCAAAGCTATGGGTGTGACCCATGTGTGGTTTACCGGTGTGTTGCGTCATGCCACGCAGACCGACTACACGGCTTATGGCATTCCGGCTCAGAACGCCGAGGTGGTCAAGGGTCGTGCCGGTTCTCCCTATGCCATTACCGATTATTATGACATTGACCCCGATTTAGCTGTCGACGTCGATAAGCGTATGCAGGAGTGGGAGAGGCTCATCGCAAGGACGCACAAGGCGGGGATGAAGGTAATCATGGACTTCGTGCCCAACCATGTGGCGCGTCAGTACCACTCTGTATGCAAGCCCAAGGGCGTAAGAGATTTGGGTGAAGACGATGATGTCAACATGCACTTTTCCACCCACAACAACTTCTATTACTGCTGGGGGCAGTCGCTTGACTTGGGCGATGTCACCGATAGTCAGACTTATCACGAGGCTCCTGCCAGAGCTACCGGCAATGACCATTTTGACAATCGTCCTGGTCGCAATGACTGGTATGAGACCGTCAAGCTCAATTATGGTGTTGACTATTGTGATGCAGGTGGTCGCTCTGAGCATTTTGACCCCACTCCCGATACGTGGACCAAGATGACAGACATCCTGATGTACTGGGCAGGCAAGGGAGTGGATGGTTTCAGATGTGATATGGCAGAGATGGTTCCCGCAGCGTTCTGGGCTTACGCCACCAAGGTGGTGAAAACGGCTTATCCGCATATCATCTTTATCGGCGAGGTCTACAATCCTTCGCTCTACCGTACTTATATTGGGGCTGGCTTTGACCTCCTATATGATAAGGTGGGCATGTATGACAGTCTGCGTGACATCGTCTGTGGCCGTCGTTGGGCCTCTGACATCACAACGCAATGGCAGCAGACCGACGATATCCGCGACCACATGCTCTATTTCCTGGAAAATCATGACGAGCAGCGTATTGCGAGCGACTTTTTCGCCGGCGAGCCTTGGGCTGCCTATCCCGCCCACATAGTGAGTTGTCTGCTCCACGCCAATCCTTATATGCTCTACGCTGGTCAAGAACTCGGCGAGCGTGGTATGGACAAGGAAGGCTTCAGTGGTCGCGATGGTCGTAGCACTATCTTCGACTATTGGAGCATGGACAGTGTCAACCACGGATACTTCGATATTCGCAAGAAAACACCGTCGGAACGCAAACTGATGGATGCCTACAAGCGCGTGATGCTCATTGCTGAGAAAGAGAAGGCGGCAAGCAGAGGTCTGACCTTTGACCTGATGTATGTTAATGGTCATCTGGCACAATCTCAATATGCCTTCCTGCGCAAGAAGGATGACGAGCTGCTTCTGGTGGTTGTCAATTTCGCAGCTGAGGCCATCGATACGGGAGTTATCATTCCTTCGCATGCCTTTGTGTATATGAGTATCGCAGAGGGGGATGCCGACGCTGTTGAGTTGTTGAGTGACGGTAAGGCCAAGTTGCATCTTGCGGTCAACGAGGCTGTCAATGTCGCCGTTCCGGCTCATGGCGGAGTAGTATACAAAATCAAACAATAATATCATGGACGAATTGATTCTGAACGAACACAACAAGGAGGAATTCCCGCCTGCCCATACTGCCGAGCATCTGCTTAATCAGCTGATGGTACGTAAGTATGGGTGTGAGCGAAGTCGTAATGCGCACATCGAGCGCAAGAAGAGCAAGATAACCTATCAGCTCGCCAACAAGCCCACCCGCAAGGAAGAGAAGTTCATCGAAGATGAGATGAACCGCCTCATTGATGAGGACATGCCTGTAACCTATGAGTTTGTAGACCGTGACCATATCCCCGAGGGTGTTCATATCGACCGTTTGCCCGAGGATGCGAGCGAAACCATCAGGCTGGTACGCATCGGCGATTACGACGTCTGCCCATGTATCGGCAAGCATGTGCGCTCTACTGGACAGATTGGCCATTTTACTCTGCTCGGCACCAATTGGGACGAAGAGAAGCGCAGCTTCCGAATAAGGTTCAAAATCGTACAATAACTTAATCTATATCCATATGTTGAAACTTAAATCATTACCAGTATTGCTCTTTGTTGCCGCAGGGGCATTGTCCGCTTCGGCTCAAGACGCACAGACTTTGTACCAGGACTTCCAGCATCCCGGTCAGCCTTATCGCCCCCGTGTATGGTGGCATTGGATGAACGGAAACATCACCAAGGACGGTATCTACAAGGACCTCACCTGGATGAAGCGTAGTGGCATTGGTGGCTTTCATGTCTTCGATGCCGGTCTATCCACTCCGCAAGTCGTCGAGAAGCGTCTGCCTTACATGACGCCAGAATGGAAAGACGCCTTCCATTATGCCATTCATCTTGCCGATAGTCTCGGGCTCGAGGCGACTATCGCCAGCGCTCCCGGATGGAGCGAGACTGGCGGCCCATGGGTCAAGGACGAAGATGGAATGAAGAAGCTCGTTTGGCGACAGACCGAGGTCAAAGGTACAGGCAAGGCCCTGAAGGTTAAGTTGCCCGGTGGCTTTGATATCACTGGCCCCTATCAGGACTATTGTTATGTCAATCAATCTGTAGCCACAGTCTTCTTGCAGAAGAAGTTCTATCGCGACGTCGCAGTTCTGGCTATGCGCATTCCAGATAACGACAAGTCGATGATGGAGCTCAATCCGACCATCACAACCAGCGGTGGCACAGTTACTGCCGAGCAGCTGGGCAACGACAGTATCTCTGACTATTCTATCATCCAAGCCGAGAAGGACGGCAAGGCATGGGTGCTGATGGACTTTCATCAGCCACAACTCGTGCGGTCAGTGACATGGTCGGTATTGAAGATAGAAGAAAGAGTGGAGAACTGCGCTGCGAGTCTCTTCTGCAGCATGGACGGAAAGACATTCACCAAGGTGGTCGACCTGAGTTACCAGGGAGGCTTCGAGCGTGTGGAGGATATTCCTCAGACCACAGCCCGTTATTTTAAGATGGTATTCACAAGTACTGAGAAGAACAATCCCGCTACCGGATTCCGTCTTTCTTCGCTTAAATTGTCACCCGTAGTACGCGTAAACCTCCTTTCAGACAAGTCGGCATCTTCTTTCTATCGTTATGGAACGTCTGTCAAGACTCCTGCCACTACCGATGTTGTCAACACGGCAGACGTTGTCGATGTTACCTCTTTTGTCAAGGACGGCGTGCTTACCTGGAAAGCTCCCAAGGGCCGTTGGCGCATCATGCGATTCGGCTACGGACTCACAGGAAAGACCAACCATCCCGCTTCGCCTGAAGCTACCGGTCTCGAGGTTGACAAGATAGACCCCGTGGCTATCCGCGATTACTATAAGAATTATCTCCAGACTTATGTCGATGCCAGCAAGGGACTGATGGGTAACCGTGGTATCACCTACTTGCTCAATGACAGTTATGAAGCCGGTGCCCAGACATGGACAGGTAAGATGGTGGAAGAGTTCAAGGCCCGCCGTGGCTACGACTTGCTCCCCTGGCTTCCCGCGCTGGCAGGTATCGTTGTCAACAGTGCTGAGGAAACCGAGCGCTTCCTCTTCGACTGGCGTACCACTATCGGCGACATGATGACAGAGTACCACTACGACCAGATCACTGACATCCTCAAGCCCTACGGCCTGAAGCGATATACGGAGAGTCATGAGGCGTGGCGCGCCAACGCTACCGACGGTATGGACTGCAAACGCAGCGCCGATATACCTATGTCTGCTATCTGGATGCGTTACAAGCAGGGACTCGTAACCGTCCCCCAGCACGAGAGTGATATCCGAGAGTCTGCTTCTGTTGCCCATATCTATGGACAGAACGTAGCTGCAGCAGAGTCGTTTACATCCGATGGCTTCCGCGATGGCGCCTTCGTGTATACCCCCGCTGTCCTCAAACCCACCGCCGATGCCGCTATGGCCAGCGGATTGAACCTCTTCGTCATCCACACCTCTCCCCACCAGCCTGTTGATGATAAGGTGCCGGGCATTGGCCTTGGTCTTTGGGGCCAGTGGTTCGACCGCAATGAGACTTGGGCAAGCCAGGCCGGCGCATGGACCGACTACCTCGCCCGCAGCTGTTATCTCTTGCGTCAAGGTAAGTTTGTCGCCGACGTAGCTTACTATTACGGTGAGGATTCCAATGTTACAGCCCGCTACCAGACCCGTATGCCAAAGTTCCCCAATACCTACAACTATGACTTCGTGAGTCCGTCGATAGTTAAGGATGTCCTCAAGGTTGACAATGGTCAGCTGGTAACCGCCACAGGTATGCGCTATCGCGTATTGTGGCTTGACAATGTGAGCATGATATCCATCAAGATGCTGCGCCGCATCAAGCAGCTGGCTGATGCCGGTGTGACCATTGCCGGCGACAAGCCCAAGATCCTCGTGGGACTCGATGGAACTGTCGAAGAGTTTGACAGCCTGGTAAAGGATATCTGGGGCTCTGGCCGCAAGAATGTTACTACCGGAGTGTCTATCGGCAAGGTGCTTGCAAACACTGGAGTCGCTCCCGATGTCACCTTCTCTGACGCCAAGGCCAACATCAAGTTTGTACACCGTCGTCTGAACGATGGCGAGATTTACTGGATAGCCAACCAGACCAAGCAGGCGCGCAAGTTCACTGCCTCCTTCAATGTCACAGGTAAGAAGCCACAGCTGTGGCATGCCGATACCGGCGCCAAGGAAGATGTGAGCTACGAAATGGTCGACGGCCGCACCCGCGTAACCCTCGACATGCCCGCCTATGATGCAGTCTTTGTGGTGTTTGTTGACGATACCGACGTTCCTGCTGTCACTCTCGCCGATCGCACCCGCACTGCTTTTGCCGAGTTCGCCCAGCCATGGACCGTCAACTTCCAGGCTCATCGCGGAGCTCCATCACAGATTGCTCTGGATAGCTTGGCATCGCTTACAGAGTCATCCGAGCAGGGAGTTAAGTACTTTTCAGGTGTTGCAACTTATACCAACACCTTCAAGGTAGCCAAGAAATCACTCAAGAAGAAAGCTCCCTCACGCATACTGCTTGACCTGGGCGAGGTCAAGGACTTGGCCGAAGTTACCGTCAATGGTCAGCCCGTGGGCGTGGTATGGCATGCACCTTATATAATAGATATCACCGCTGCCGTCAAGGCTGGTGACAACAAGGCCGAGATTGCTGTAGTCAATCCATGGCACAACCGCATGGTAGGAGATATGCAGCCCGGCGCCGAGACTGTCACCTATTACCCCATCAAGTATTACAAGGCCGACGAGCCTCTCCTCAAGTCAGGCTTGATAGGTCCTGCCCGCATTGTCGGTGAAAGATAAACGCAAGAAGCTACTCTTCGTCAGTCCGAAGGGTAGCTTCTCACAGATTACTACAAGAAAGAGCCTCCCACTTTGCTGTGAGAGGCTCTTTCTTATTTGGTTTCGATTTCTTCCTTCATGTCGATAAACTGCTTCTTTGTATCGTAGAATTCGTATTGTAAGAAAGCAAGTTTCTGCGACGCTATTACATGTACGCCAAAGCCGTACTTTAGCTGCCATTTTCGCTTGAGTGATACCAGTCCTTGGTTGATATATGCCTCAACGTATGGATGTACATGTAGATAGAACTTCTTGATGCCAATCTTGTTGACCAGTCGGTCAATCTTTCTTTCGAGAATGTCAGTAAACAGGATGCTCGACTTGATTTTGCCTGTACCGTTACAGGTGGGGCAGGCCTCTTCGACGTTGACGTCCATGGCTGGCCTAACCCTCTGACGGGTTATCTGCATCAGTCCAAACTTGCTAAGAGGCAGGATGTTGTGTCTGGCTCTGTCCTTTTGCATGTTCTTGCACATACGTTCATAGAGCATCTGCCGGTCTTCGGCGAGGTTCATGTCGATGAAGTCTACGACGATGATACCACCCATGTCCCTTAGTCTGAGTTGGCGTGCCAGTTCGTCGGCAGCGCCAAGATTGGTTTCCAGTGCATTCTGTTCCTGTCCGTTTTCCGATTTAGAACGGTTTCCACTGTTCACGTCAACCACGTGCATTGCCTCTGTGTGCTCGATTATCATGTAGGCACCATGGCGGTAGTTGACCGTTTTGCCGAAACTCGACTTAATCTGTTTGGTTACGTTGAAGTTGTCGAAAATTGGAACTTTACCCGTATAGAGTTTTACGATGTGCGCTTTTTCAGGGGCTATAAGCGACACGTAGTCTTTTACTTCCTGATAAACATCTTCGTCGTTGATGTAGATGTTCTCATAACTTGGGTTGAACAGGTCTCGCAGAAGCGCTACGGCACGGCTGGTTTCTTCAAACACAAGTTGGGGTCTTTTCTGTGTCTTTTGCACCTTTGTTATGGCGTCCTCCCAGCGCTTGGTAAGCACCTTCAGCTCAGTATCCAGTTCAGCCACTCTCTTACCTTCGGCTACCGTTCTCACAATAACTCCACAGTTTTTCGGCTTAATGCTATGTATAAGCTGCTTGAGTCTTGCTCTCTCTTCTCCCGACTTTATTTTGGAAGATACCGAGACCTTATCGCCGAATGGCATAAGCACAAGATATCGTCCGGCAAAAGAGATTTCGCCTGTCAGTCGCGGACCTTTGGTAGAAATGGGTTCTTTTACAATTTGCACCAGCACCTCATCGCCCACTTTGAGCGCAGTCTGTACGCTGCCGTCTTTAGGGATATCGGGCAGACGTGATGCTTTGGCAAAAGGGTAAAGTTTTTTCCGGTCACTCTGTACCTGTCTGAGATATTTCTCGTACGAGTTGAATTGGCTTCCTAAGTCAAGATAATGAAGAAAGGCATCGCGTTCGTAGCCTACATCCACAAAGCTGGCGTTGAGACCAGGCATCAGTTTTTTGACTTTTGCTATGTAGATGTTGCCCACAGAGAAAGAGGCCGAGCGGGGCTCGTTCTGATACTCCACGAGGTTCTTGTCCTCGAGCAGAGCTATCGAGATTTCTTTCTGACGGACGTCAATGATTACTTCGCTTGTCATACTATCTTCACTTATTGCTTAAAAAAATGGGGGCATGTCGCACGACACGCCCCATTAGTCTTTTTGATTAGGCTATAGAGCAATACAATGATTACTTGCTCTTATGTCTGTTCTTGCGTAATCTCTTTTTACGCTTGTGAGTAGCCATCTTGTGGCCCTTCTTCTTTTTACCGTTTGGCATAATTCTTTTAATTTAAATGGTTATGTTTTTGCGTTGTATGCTTAGTTGTTCTTCATCTTCTCCACGAACTCCTTGGCAGGCTTGAAGCTGGGGTAGTCGTGTGCGGGGATGATTACAGTAGTATTCTTCTGTATGTTGCGAGCTGTCTTCTCTGCACGACGCTTGATGATGAAGTTACCGAAACCACGCAGTGAGATGTGCTCTCTCTTGAGCAGGCTTTCCTTTACAGTCTCCATGAGACTTTCCACTACAATGGCTACTTCCTTCTTTGAGATGCCAGTATTCTCTGAAATCTTGTTTACAATTTCTGTCTTTGTCATTGCTGTTTTTATTGTTATTTATATGAATATTTTGACTATGTTTGTTTTTGTGGGTGCAAATATAATAGTTTTTTGTGTGATATGAAAAGATTATCACTCTTTTTTGCGTTTTTGGGGGATATTTTGCCGTATAAGTGGCTCATTTGTAGGTTATTGAAGGGCGAAAAGAGGCTTTTCGGCACCTTTTTGCATGTCTCCATCGTTACTTTCTTGTCACTCGCTTTTCCCCTTGTTTAGACTGCGATTGCCGGAGGTATCGATGGCGTTGCCCCAGATGCTTTTTTACTTATTATTAACTAAAGTTGTTTGGTGGGAATTATGCTTTCTGCTAACTTTGTCTTTTCTAAGTAATATTATATACCATATTAGAATTATGAGAAGACTATTTTTCGTTGCCTCCATCCTCTTGGTATGGATGGGAGGCATTACCGGATGCAAGATGGCTGGCTCTGCCAATGGTTCCGACTCTTTGGCGGTTGACAGTTTCAAGTATGCCTTTGCCGACAGTATGCTCCACTGCAATATTGTGGCCGATGTGCCCCAGGGCGATGACTCCCTCGCTGTCGGAGTGCGCGCTTATGTCAATGCCCAGCTCGACTCGCTTTCCAGTGTTCATGCTTTTGACGCCTCGCGTTCAGCCGGATACGGCGGAGACCTTACCGATGGCCAGGCGCTGGTCGATTTCTATGGCAAGCTCAATGTTGACTCGATGCGCGCCATGCAGTCGCCCGATGGCGGAGCCCCCGAGTTCCAGTGTTCTTACGATGTGGCTATTCGCCTTGCCGCCCAGAACGAGCGTTATGTCACCTATAGCGTAGACCAGTATGTGTATGGCGGTGGCGCCCATGGTTCTGCCGTGTCCTACCGTGTCAACATCCTCAAGTCTTCGGGCCGCGTGCTCGGCGCTACTGTCGATGCCGCTCAGCTTGAAGCCATCCAGCCTCTGCTGCTTCACGGTGTGACCACCTATATCAACGCCCAGGGGCAGAAGGTTACCGAGGACGAAGCCCTGAAGCTCCTCTTCATCGACAAGGGCATCATCCCGTTGCCCGCCCATGCTCCCTATCTTGCTGCCGACGGTCTCCACTTCGTCTATCAGCAGTATGAGATTGGCCCTTATGCTATGGGCATGGTTTCGTTTACATTGCCTTACGACAAAGTAAAGCCTTACATGACTGCCGAGGCACTCCAGCTTCTTGAGACTGGTGCCGCCGATGCTGCCAAATAAGTATAATATAATAAGGTGTAAAAACAATGGCACGCTGTTTGTCTTGACAGAACAGCGTGCCATTTTCATTTTCCGGCAGTTTGTCTAATCCGCTCGTCTTCTTTCAGATGCTGGGCCAGCAGAGCTTCATCTACATAGTAGAGCTTGACCGTGAGCGGGTGCGGATAGTTGTAGAAGAAGGTATCGGTTGTGTAGTACCACTCGATGCTACTCACCTTGTCGCTTTCCATGAGTACTTTCTGGAAGTGGGCCACCCTTGTGCTCGGGGGTAGGGTGATGGCGGTCTTTCCCGACGTCATCCGGCATGCCGCCACCAGATTCCACTTCATGCGCACCACCTTGGTCACTTCTCTTTTCATCTTTGTGCTTATGGTGATGTGGCGCCCGAACTCCTTGTTGATTTTTTCCATCACCGACTTGAATACAGGTCCGTGCGAGCTTGCGTCTTTCAGTTGTTCATGCCATATATGCAGATGTATCATCTCGTGCAGCATGATGTCTTCGGCCTTTCGTTCGTCGATGTCATACTTCACGTTGAGCTTCATCTTGTACATAGCCACGTACCCCTGCTTGTCGCGCTTTAGCGTACGGTGCATCTGACCCATATACGAGTTTACGTTGACCAGCCAGAAAGCCGGGCGGGGCAGGCGGTCGTTGAAGATTGTCTTATTGAAATGAGCAAAGCGCTCTCTTGCAAATTCCAGCGTATATCTCATGTCTCTGTTATTCTTGGACCGAGTTCCCTCAGTTCCGATTACGTAGATGCAAAAATACTCATCTTTTCTCTTACCGCCAAGCATAGCTTTGTTCTTTTGCGTTATTTTTTTGTTCTTCCCGCAGTCTGGAGTAAAAGAAAAGTGGTAATTTTGCTCCTGATTATGGAGCGCAAGATTATACACATCGACATGGACGCCTTCTTTGCCTCGGTAGAGCAGCGCGACGATGCCTCACTCCGTGGCAAGCCCATTGCCGTGGGCTTCGACGGCGAGCGCGGCGTGGTGAGTACTGCCAGCTACGAGGCACGCCGCTATGGCGTTCACTCTGCCCAGTCGATGGTTGTCGCCCACCGCCTTTGTCCCGAGCTCATCGTGGTGCCATGCCGGCACGACTACTATGCCCAGGTGTCGGCACAGATACATGCCATCTTTGCCGACTATACCGACCTCATCGAGCCCATATCGCTCGACGAGGCATTTCTCGATGTCACCCACAACAAGCGCCACATGGATATGGCGGTCGAGATAGCCCGCGAAATCAAGCAGCGCATTGCCGACGAGCTCCATCTCACTGCCTCGGCAGGCGTGTCCTACAACAAGTTTCTCGCCAAGATAGCCAGCGACTTCCGCAAGCCCGACGGACTCTGCGTCATCCATCCCACGCGTGCCCTCGACTTCATCGCCTCGCTGCGGGTCGAGCAGTTTTGGGGTGTGGGTCCCAAGACCGCCGAGCGCATGCACCGCATAGGCGTCTTTACTGGTGAGCAGCTGCGCGAGGTGTCGCGCCATCATCTCTGCGAGGTCTTTGGCAAGATGGGCAACGTCTATTACGACTTTGCCCGTGGCATCGACCTCCGCCCGGTTGTGGCCGACTATGTGCGCAAGTCGGTTGGCTGCGAGCAGACCTATCTGCGCGACATCAGCCAGCGCTCTGTAGTCATCATCGAGTTCTACCACCTTGTCGTCGAGCTTGTTGCCCGCCTTGCCGACGCCCGTTTCGAGGGTCGCACGCTTACCCTCAAGGTCAAGTATGCCGACTTTACCCAAATCAGCAAGCGCATTACCACCAACCATACACTGTCTACCAAAGCCTCCATACTGCCGCTGGCTAAGCGGTTGCTGGCACAGGTAAGCTACTCGTCATCGCGGCCCATACGCTTGTTGGGGCTGTCGGTCTCCAATCCGCTCGCCGACGATGGTTTGCCCCAGAGCCAATGGGTCGAAGGCGACCTCCCGTTTGAGGAATGGTGACCCTACGCGCCTATGGCTGACGATGCCCCCCCCCTTTTACCTTGTTTCCACCCATGCCCGATGTTGATAGCAAGCCGGCGGATGCCATATTCCGTTCACGCATCAGAGCCGACTTGTCCGCTGCCGCTTAATCTTATGTTGCAAACCGTGAATTGGAGAAATCAAGGCGTGAAAACATTAATTCGCGCTTCGCAATAGTCATTTCATGCTTTGAAACTCCTCTCGACATCATCTTTGCGGTTTTCGGTCGGTGTGGGCAGATGTTGGGGGTGCTGGCGATGATGGCGGGCACCATAGCCAGGTTCTATGAGCCGGCTCCTGAAAGCCCGGCAGCCAAGACCGCGCCCGCGACTCCTATCCCGCCCAGTTGCAGCGCATGCTCGGTCCTGGCTATGTCCGTCGGGACCTATATATTAATGTATCGCGCGTGGGTAACTCTCTCGTCGTGCGCTTTGACTATGCCGGCGGACTCTTCACGGCCGACGGCAAGGCCCCGTCGACATTTGAGATAGCCGAGGAAGAAGGCCTGTATCATCCTGCCACAGCCGTCATCGCCGGATGCACCGTCGTCCTGACGTCGCTGGAGGTAAAGCATCCCCGCCTCGTGCGCTATGGCTGGCAGCCATAGCGCACGTGCCAATCTCGTCAACGGCGCCTCGTCGCCCGCTTCTACCTTCAGAGGCGAAGTGGGCGCGCACGACTGATGGGCGAGGGAAAACTGAAATATCTCGTTTATGCTCAATTCTTTTCTGCCGATATATGAAAAAATATCTCAGAATTGTTGTAATTTTGCAGCGTAAATAGATATTAGTTCAGGTTAATATGAAAAAATTGTCATTTCTTGTTGTCCTCGTCATGATATCGCTTTCGGCGCTGGCACAGACCACGGTCAAGCTGCCCGCCCCAGACAAGCAGGTGGCGATGACGCTCTACGAGGCTTTGCAGACGCGCCGTTCGGTGCGCAGTTATCAGAATAAGGATGTAGACAATGCCACGCTGGCTCAGGTGTTATGGGCGGCGTGTGGCTACAGCCGCGAGGCGGAGAAGAAGATAACCGCCGCTTCGGCGCTCAACCGTCAGGACATTGAAGTATACGTGATTAAGGCTGCTGGCGCTTACCGTTACGATGTCGAAAGTAATGCTCTGGTACAGCTCTCGGGCAAGGACCTGCGCCGCGAGGTGGCTGCCGGGCAGCAGTCGGTGGCTTCGGCTCCCGTCATGCTTGTGCTCGCCAGCAACCAAGGCAAGTTCGGCTCCTTGGGCGACGCTCAGGCAGCCCAGCGTCTGGGCACGCTGGATGCAGGATATGTGTCGCAGAACATCTATCTGGCATGTACGGCGCAGAAGTTGGGCACCGTGGCACGCGCCACCATGAATGTAGAGGTGCTCAAGAAGGAACTCGGACTCGGTGCCGACCATCTCTTGCTGCTCAATCATCCGATAGGGTGGGAGGAAAGCAAATAAAAACCAAACGATAAAACCAATAAAGATGAAAAAGACCAAAATAGTATGCTCGATAAGTGACCGCAGGTGTGAGGTAGACTTCCTGCGCAAGTTGTTTTTTGCCGGTATGAACGTGGTGCGTATGAATACCGCCCACGCCACGCCCGACGGAATACGTACCATCATCCGCAACACGCGTGAAGTGTCGCCCCACCTGGCTCTGCTCATTGATACCAAGGGCCCCGAGGTGCGTACCACCAATGTGGAGCAACCCATAACCTACAAGAAGGGTGATGTGGTAAAGATATTCGGTCGCCCCGAGATGGACACCACCCACGACATCGTCAACGTGTCGTATACCGATTTCACCAAGTGTGTGGGCAAGGGTGCACATATCCTCTTCGACGACGGACTGTTGGATATGCTCGTCATGGAGCAAGTGGGGCCGATGCTCGTGGCCCAGGTGCAGAACGACGGTGTGCTGGGCGCTCACAAGAGTGTGAATGTGCCTGGTGTACACATCGATCTGCCCGCGCTCACGGAAAAGGACAAGAAGAACATCAACCTCGCCATCGACGAGGATATAGACTTCATCGCCCACTCGTTTGTGCGTAGTGCCGACGACGTGATGGCGGTGCAGAAGATGCTTGACGAGCGTGGCAGCGACATCAAGATTATCTCCAAGATAGAGAACCAGGAGGGCGTGGACAATATCGATGAAATCATCGACGCATCGTATGGTATCATGATTGCCCGCGGCGACTTGGGAATCGAAGTGCCTCTCGAGCAGATACCCGGTATACAGCGTACAATCATGCACAAGTGTGAGCAGAAGAAGAAACCCGTGATTGTGGCTACACAGATGCTGCACACCATGATTGACAACCCGCGCCCCACGCGCGCCGAGGTGACCGACATAGCCAATGCCATCTACTCGCGCACGGATGCGCTGATGCTCAGTGGTGAGACGGCGTCGGGCAAGTATCCTCTGGAGGCTGTACAGACCATGGCTGCCATCGCCGAACAGGCTGAGCAGGACCGCATGAACAGTGACGACTTTGACATCCCATTGAGTTCGACCTGCTCGCAGCGTGAATTCCTGGCCCATACAGCCATCGAGTCGACCCGCAAGTTGGGCGTTGCCGGTATCATCGCCGCCAGCGAGAGCGGACAGACTGCGCGCGACATTGCCGCCTTCCGCGGTCCTACTCCCGTGCTCGCCATCTGCTACAACAACGAAAAGACCATGCGCTGGCTCAACCTCAGTTATGGCGTAATACCCATTTATCAGAAGAAACACTTGAGCTCGCTCTTCCTGTTTGTGGCTGCGCTGCGTATGCTATTGCAGAAAGGCTATATCAAAAAAGATGACAAGATAGCTTACCTCGGTGGTAGTATCGGCGGACGTGGCGGCGCCACCTTCCTGGAGATAAACCGCGTAAGCCAGGTATTCGACAAGTCTTACGAATTCCACTTGCCTGACTGATAAGTGTAGAAGAAAACGATGGGATATAAAAACGAGGGGGATATTGACAGTCATGTCGATATCCCCCTCGTCTTCGGTTATTTCTTGTGTCGTCGGAATCTTGGTATCAAGGACTTGCCGCTGAACTTGCGGTACAGTTTCCATCCCAGGAGCGCTGCGTCAAACATTCCGATGCCCGTGCTCATGAGCCGTTGCAATCGCTTTGACGGTGTCTCATATCTCGGCGCTTCCTCCTTGGCAAAGAGCGTCTGCCAGAGGTCGGCTATCTTGTCTTCGCTGGCGTCAATCTCCTTGGCAAGAGCCTCGCGACGGGCCTGAATGTCTTCAAGCGAATTGTAAGTGTTCTCGTTGTTGACCATAGCTTATTTCTCCATTAATATACTTGCCAATAATCTGACCAGCGGGCGCTCTATCCACCTCTTGCGGTTGGCCACGCACAGCAACAGTATGATGAAATAGGTTGCAGCCACGGTGCCAAAGGCAAGCGCGTGACCCATAAGTGGGGCAAGCGCATAGGCCACGGCGAAGGAGAAGTAGATAAGGGTGAGCATGAGGAGTATGGCTATAATCACGCTGATGGTGGCAATCGTAAGGATACGCACCACCTTGTCAACGAGATTGAGCTTGATGTACTCTCCACGCAGCCCGATGTACTGCTTGATGGCTTCAACCAGCTGACCTATGGTCTCGATGTTTTTGTCGTTGGAGAACATCTGCAGAGGTCATTAATCCAATGCGTCTTCGGCAGCATCCTTGATGTCATCAACAAGGTCAGCAACCTGCTTGCGACTCAATTTGATGTCATGCTTGTTGCAGAAGTCGTCAACTGCGTCAGATATCTTCTTACGTGTGTCCTCACCTTTCTCAGGAGCCATGATGAGACCCAGTGCTGCTCCAGCAAGGGCGCCTCCGAGGAATGCTCCAATGTAACCTAATGCTTTCATATCGTTACTCTTTATAAGTTAATAATTCTCTTTGTCGGCAAATTGTCTGCCGATATCTGTCGCAAATGTAAGAAAAGAAAATAGATTGACCATAAAAAGTTAGTAATTTTTTGTTAAAACGCTTGGAATTCTCATATTTAACAAACTTTATGCACGAATGCACCCTCCCTTTGCGATATATTTTGTAATTTCGCAAACAAAAGTGAACATAAATAATCAAACAATATCTTAACAGACAATGAAGAAAAGTATAGTAATGTGCGCAGGCGTTTGTGCCGCTCTCGTGCTGGCCAGCTGCGGTTCAAGTAAGGATAGTGCTTTCAAGAAAGCATACGACAAGGCTAAGGCCCAGGAGCAGGTGGCTACCCAGCCAGAGACTCCCGCTCCAGTAGTGGCTCCCATCGTGGAGAAACCTGCCACCCAGTCTACCGTAATCGACAATGTGGACAACGCCAACGTTCGCACAGAGGATGTAACCCTCGTAAGCGGCGCCGGTTTGCAGAACTTCAGCGTAGTTGTAGGTTCGTTCTCTCTCAAGGCCAATGCCGAGGGTCTGCAGAGCACTCTGAAGGCTGCTGGATATGATGCACAGATTGTGCTCAACTCTGCCCGTGGCATGTATCGCGTGGTTGCCAGCACTCATGCAGACAAGGCTGCTGCCGTACAGAGCCGCAATCAGTTCCGCGCAGGCAACTATCCTGACGCTTGGTTACTTTTCAAGAAGTAAAGGTTAATGCGTGTTCTTTCTATAGACTATGGTAAGAAGCGCACAGGAATAGCAGTGACCGACCCCTTGCAGATAATTGCAAACGGGTTGGCCACTGTTTCTACATCCCAGCTTTTCGATTTTCTGAACGACTACATTGCTCGCGAGCAGGTGGAGCGTATCGTGATAGGCAAGCCCGTCCAACCCAATGGAGAGCCCAGTGAGAATCTTGCGAGGGTAGAGCAGTTTGTCAATCGTTGGCGCAAGGCTCACCCGGAATTGCCCATCGAGTATTATGATGAGCGTTTCACTTCCGTCTTGGCCCATCGCGCCTTGATAGATAGTGGTGTAGGTAAGAAAACGCGTAGAGAAAACAAGGGACTGGTTGACGAAATCAGCGCAACCATCATTCTTCAGGACTGGATGGGTTCTAAGAAGTTTTGATACATACCAACATACAGTTTATGATATTACCTATTTATATATATGGCCAGCCTGTACTGAGAAAGGTGGCCGAGGATATCACCCCCGATTACCCCAATCTGTCGGAAATCATCGCCAATATGTATGAGACCCTCGATGCTGCAGAGGGCATTGGTCTCGCGGCTCCTCAGATAGGCATGGCTATCCGTCTGGTGGTCATCGACCTCGATGTGCTCAAAGAAGATTTGCCCGAGTATGCCGGCTTCCGTCATGTGTTCATCAATCCGCATATTGTGGAAATCGACGAAGACTCCAAGAAGGAAACCATGGAAGAAGGATGCCTCAGTATTCCGGGTATCCATGAGTCTGTGGCTCGCCACACACGCATTCATGTCACCTACCTTGACGAGAATATGGCTGAGCATGACGAATGGGTCGAGGGATATCTTGCCCGCGTGATGCAGCATGAGTTTGACCATCTGGAAGGTACCATGTTTGTAGACCGCCTTACTCCCCTGCGCAAGCAGTTGATACGCAGTAAGCTCAAACAGCTTACTCAGGGAAAATATCGTTGCAGTTACCGCACGAAACCGGTAAGACGATAACTTGTAAAGGTTGTCCATGGCTGTTCCGCATGGGCAACTGAATGAATGGGAACAACAAACAGCTATAGGATAATGAAGAGTATAATATCACAGGATAACCCGAAGCGAACAGTCTCTAACGCAAGTATGCGCATGAAGGCGTGGATTACATCTGCGATAGTGCTCTTCATTGTCTTTTTTGTTCCGGGCAAGGCCATTGCCCAGTATAATACCAACAGGCTTATGCTTAGTGGAGAGATAGCCCTGCACTATGAGGACTATGTGCTCTCCATACAGTATTTCAATCAGGTTATCGTTCTCAAACCTTACCTCTATCGCCCCTGGCAGTATCGTGGCATCGCCAAGTTCTACCTTGAGGACTATAGCGGTGCTGAGTATGACGTGACCCAAGCCCTCAAACTCAATCCCTACATTGACGGACTGTACGATTTGCGTGCCATTGCCTACGTGCGTCAGGATAAATACAAGGAAGCCATTGACGATTACACCCATGCTATCCGCCTCAATCCCGACCAGCGTAACTATTGGTTCAACCGAGCCCTCTGCCAGATGAATCTCAAGGAGTATGCCAAGGCCCATAATGACCTTGACACCATCATCAGCAAGTGGTCGGGCTTCGCCAATGCTTATTCGCTCAATGCGGAGATATGTCTGCAAGAGAAGGACACTGTGACGGCCGCCAAGTGGCTGGACAAGAGTCTGGAGATAGACCCCTATGACGGCAACGCATGGACCACGCGAGCGTTTATATCCCTTGCCCGCAAGGAGTGGAAGGACGCTGACAAGTTCTTGAGCAAGGCCATCCACCTCAAGCCCAAGGTTGTGTCCAACTATGTCAACCGTGCCTTGGCGCGATACAATTACAACAACCTGAGAGGTGCTATGGAAGATTATGACCGTGCTATAGACTTTGATCCCAATAACTTCCTGGCACATTATAACCGTGGACAGCTGCGTATGCAGTTGGGTGACGACAACCGGGCTATTGCCGACTTCGATTATGTCATCCATATGGAGCCCGAGAATTATCTTGCCATCTTCAATCGTGCCCTTCTGCATGACCGCACGGGAGACCTGAAGTCTGCCATCCGTGACTACAGCACCGTAATCAGTCAGTTCCCCAACTTCTGGACTGGCCTGTCTTATCGTGCAAAGGCTTACCGCCGTCTGGGCATGACCGCCAAGGCCGAAATGGATGAATTCCGTATCCTGAAGGCTCAGATGGACAAGCATCTGGGCATTCAGCCACGCTGGAGCAAGAACAAGAGACGCGAGATGCGTAAGCGTAGTGAGATAGACCCTGAGAAGTACAATCGTATGGTGGTGGCCGACGAGAACCTGGCCAACCAGGAGTACAAGAGTGCGTTCAGAGGAAAGGTGCAGAACCGCTCGGTAGAGGTGGAGTTCATGCCTATGTACACCCTCTCGTTCTTCAAGTATAATAATGGCGTCACCTCTTATCAGGCGTTCGACCGCGATGTAGAGAAGTTCAATGCCCTTCAGACCAAGAGCAAGATTGACTATAAACTCTACGTGACCTGCAATCCTCCTCAGCTCACCGAAGGTCAGTCGCAGGCATTCTTCCAACTTGCAGACTCACTTTCGTCATTCATAGAGAAGGCTCCCCACGTTACAGATGTCAAGCGTCAACTGATGATGCGTGCTGTGGTGTATGGCGTCGTACAGGATTTTGATGCCGCCATCAACGACCTGACCGTCCTTGTCCATACCGATTCTCTCTCGACGATGGCCTACTGGCAGCGAGCCGTTTGCCAGCATCTTGTCAATGAGTTTGACCGCACCCATGGTGTCCAGACCTCCGACGCCCCCGCTCGTGTGATGCGAGTGCGTACCGACCTTGACCGCGCCATCGCCCTCGCGCCTCAGAATGCCTACCTATATTATAATAGAGGTAATCTGCACGCCTCCAATGGTGAATATTCCAACGCCATCGATGACTACACGCGCGCTCTTCAGATAGATGCTTATCTTGCCGAGGCTTATTACAATCGTGGCTTGGCCTATGTCAAGAATGGTAAGAAGGCCGACGGTATTCGCGACCTGAGCCGTGCTGGCGAACTGGGCATCTATGATGCTTATAGCGTAATCAAGCAGATTAGCAATGACAAATAAACTCTTCCCAATGGTGTCGATTGGGTGAAAAAGTACTTGAGAGAGGTGATTTTTATGCTTTTTGTAAAAATTACCTCTCTTTTCTTATCTTATGTCGTAACAAAGTAGTACTTTTGCAACGATTAAAATAAAACTAATTTGTATTATGGTTAAAATCACATTTCCTGATGGCTCCGTGCGTGAATACGAGAGCGGAGTTACAGGGTTACAAATCGCCGAGAGCATTTCACCGGCTCTCGCTCGCAACGTTGTATCTTGCGGTATCAATGGTGAAATTGTAGAGTTAAACCGTCCCATCACTGCCGATTCTACCATCGCGCTTTACAAGTTTGAGGACGAAGAGGGTAAGCACACCTTCTGGCACACCTCTGCCCACTTGCTCGCCGAGGCGCTACAAGAGCTCTATCCCGGCATCCAGTTCGGCTTCGGCCCTGCCGTAGAGAATGGCTTCTTCTATGACGTTATGCCCGCTGAGGGTCAGGTGATTTCAGAGAACGACTTCCCCAAGATTGAGGAAAAGATGCGCGAGCTGGCCAAGAAGAACGAGGCCGTTGTGCGCCGTGAAGTGTCTAAGGCCGAAGCGCTCAAGGAGTTCAAGGCCGATGGTCAGAACTACAAGTGCGAGCACATTGAGCAGGACCTCGAGGATGGTACCATCACCACTTATACCCAGGGCAACTTTACCGACCTTTGCCGTGGTCCGCACCTTCTCTCTACAGGTGAAATCAAGGCAGTCAAGATTACCAGTGTGGCTGGTGCTTTCTGGCGTGGTGACGCCAAGCGCGAGCAGATGACACGTATCTATGGCATATCATTCCCCAAGAAGAAGATGCTTGATGAGTATCTCGTTATGCTTGAAGAGGCCAAGAAGCGCGACCACCGCAAGATTGGTAAGGAGATGGAGCTCTTCTTCTTCTCCGACCGTGTGGGCAAGGGACTTCCCATGTGGCTCCCCAAGGGTACCGACCTGCGTCTGCGCTTGCAGGATATGCTCCGCAAGATACAGAAACGCTTCGGCTATCAGGAGGTTATCACTCCCCACATTGGTTCCAAGAATCTTTATGTGACCTCTGGACACTACGCTCATTATGGTAAGGACAGCTTCCAGCCTATCCACACTCCCGAGGAGGATGAAGAGTACATGCTCAAGCCTATGAACTGTCCTCATCACTGTGAGGTTTTTGCCAGCAAACCACGCTCTTACAAGGACTTGCCACTGCGTATAGCTGAGTTCGGTACCGTTTATCGTTATGAGAAGAGCGGTGAGTTGCATGGACTTACCCGTGTACGCTCGTTTACTCAGGACGATGCCCATATCTTCTGCCGTCCCGACCAGGTCAAAGGCGAGTTCCTGCGCGTGATGGATATCATCCAGGCCGTGTTCGAAATTTTCCAGTTTGATAACTTCGAGGCCCAGATTAGTCTCCGTGACCCTAACGACAAGGAGAAGTACATTGGCTCTGACGAAGTTTGGGAAGAGAGTGAAACCGCTATCAAGGAGGCTTGCGCCGAGAAGGGCCTTGATGCCAAGATTGAGTATGGCGAGGCTGCGTTCTATGGTCCTAAGCTCGACTTCATGGTCAAGGATGCCATCGGCCGCCGTTGGCAGCTGGGCACTATCCAGGTCGACTATAACCTGCCCGCCCGCTTCAAGCTCGAATACACAGCCGAGGACAACACCAAGAAGGTGCCCGTGATGGTTCACCGCGCTCCTTTCGGTTCGCTCGAGCGCTTTACCGCTGTGCTCATTGAGCATACAGCAGGTCACTTCCCACTCTGGCTTACTCCTGACCAGGTGGCTATCCTGCCCATCTCAGAGAAGTACAATGACTATGCACGCAAGGTGAGCAAGTATTTTGCCAGCCAGGGTGTGCGCGCCGTCATCGACGACCGCAACGAGAAGATTGGCCGTAAGATTCGCGACACCGAGTTGAAGCGTACTCCTTATATGGTCATCGTTGGCGAGAAAGAGATGGAGGAAGGTCTTGTAAGTATGCGTAAGCAGGGTGGTGGCGAGCAGGCTACCATGTCTATGGAAGACTTTGCCAAGCGCATCAATGACGAGGTGGCAGTCCAGTTGAAGGCTACCGAAATCGAGCCTCAAGACTAAGACTTAGAAGTCAATTTTAGCATAGAGCAGCATTGCGGTGTCTATCCGCGGTGCTGCTTTTTTTGAAGAATTGATGCGTCTGGGACGAAAAGGCATTACCTCCGTGCGCCTTTTGGGGTCAATTATAGCACCTTTGGATAAAAAAGATGAAAATTTAATTTGATATTTAACGATTATTTTGTACCTTTGCAGCCGCTAATTATAAGATAGTTGAATGAAAAATGACAAAATGAAGAATCAGTACCGCGTGAACGAACAGATTCATGTCCGGGAAGTTCGTGTGGTAAGTGAGGATGGTTCCGAGGTGATGCCTACTCGTAAAGCGATGGATTTGGCTCGTCAGCAAGGCGTCGATCTCGTCGAAATATCACCCAATGCCCAGCCTCCTGTTTGTCGTCTCATCGACTACTCTAAGTTCCTCTATCAGCAGAAGAAGCGTCAGAAGGAAATGAAGCAGAAGCAGGTGAAGGTCGAGGTTAAGGAAATACGCTTCGGACCCCAGACCGATGAGCACGACTATCAGTTCAAGCTCAAGCATGCCCAGGAGTTCCTGCTCGAAGGCAACAAGGTGCGCGCTTATGTATTCTTCCGTGGACGCTCAATCCTCTTCAAGGAGCAGGGAGAAGTTCTTCTCCTCCGTTTTGCCAACGACCTGGAAGAGTATGGCAAGGTAGAATCGATGCCCGCACTTGAGGGAAAGAAGATGTTCCTCTATCTGGCACCCAAGAAGGCCGGCGTGGCAAAGAAGAGCCAGCAGAAGCGCGACCGCGAGGCAGAGGAAGCCAAGGGCAGTGCCAGTGGAGTGGAAGAAGTAGAGGAAGCACCCAAGGACGGTGGCCTTTTCGGCAACGCCAAGAATGGTGCCGAGGCTCTGCAAAAGCTACAGCGCGATTAAGACAAGAACATAGTGTGCGTAACGTCTTGGTATATACGTTACCACCTATATTATAAATAATAACAATTAAACAATTAACAAAAATGCCAAAAGTTAAGACAAATTCCGGCGCAAAGAAGAGATTCACATTCACCGGTACTGGTAAGATTAAGAGACATCACGCTTACCACAGTCACATTCTGACTAAGAAGACAAAGAAACAGAAGAGAAATCTTGTTCACCAGACTCTGGTTGACAACTCCAACCTGAAGCAGGTACGCGATCTGCTCTGTCTCCGTTAACCGTTAACTTTTTAGTCGAACTTTAAAAGAAAGAAATTATGCCAAGATCAGTAAATCACGTTGCATCTAAAGCAAAGAGAACAAGAATTCTGAAGCTCACCAAGGGTTACTTCGGCGCCAGAAAGAACGTATGGACCGTTGCTAAGAACACTTGGGAGAAGGGACTTACCTACGCATACCGCGATCGCCGTAACAAGAAGCGCACTTTCCGTGCTCTCTGGATTCAGCGTATCAATGCAGCTGCACGCTTGCAGGATATGAGCTACAGCCAGTTGATGGGAGCTCTCCACAAGGCAGGTATCGAGATTAACCGCAAGGTCCTCGCTGACCTCGCAGTCAACAACCCTGAGGCTTTCAAGGCTATCGTTGACAAGGTAAAGTAAATTGAGAATAGGTAAAAGAGCCTCGCTCTTCTACTCATAAGCTATAAAGCGCAAGACTGTAATGGTCTTGCGCTTTTTCTTTATCCCCATAACTGGCGGGACCAATGCCATCTTGATGCGATAGAAAGACGCAATGCAGTTTGGCTTGTCAAAGAGTTTGGCCATTGTGAAAATGTTGGTTTCATGGTTTGAATTTGTGAAATCAAGGTGTGAATTCTCGGTTTCATGGTTTGATTTTGTTATTTCATAATTTGGTTTTATTATTTCGTGGTTTGGTTTTATTTTTAGGTTGGTCTCGGGAGGTTTTGGCGTTTTCCCTTTTCCCGATTACGCCTCTTGCTTATTTCGGTCGGCCATTAGGTTTTGCTGGGGCGGTGGTGGGGTGGTGCGTTAGGGCAATGTGAGGGGGGATGGACGGGATGAGATACGTTAAGGGCTGGATTCGTTTGTGCCGAATCCAGCCCTTGGTTGTGCTATGGCAACTGACCCGTATTGTTGACTTTACCTTCGAGATCGGTGCCTTCTTCCTCTGTTTGCGTGTCTGTATGGATGGGTGCGCTGTGGTCGCTGATGGCTATGTCGGCGGGCTGAAGGGGAGTGACAGGAGTGCCGGGCCGTGAGGCGGAACGGACCTGCGGACACTTAGACATCGCGCATAGACAGCGAGATGCGGTGGCGCTGGTGGTCTATGCCTATCACCTTGACCGTGACGTGCTGCTGCAACTTTACCACTGTGCTCGGGTCGGAGACAAACTTGTTGGCCAGTTGGGAGATGTGGACGAGCCCATCCTGATGGATGCCAATGTCGACGAAGGCGCCAAACTGGGTGACGTTGGTCACTATTCCCGGCAGTATTATCCCTTCCTGCAAGTCGTCTATCGACTTAATCGAAGCATCAAACTCAAAGGTCTCCAACGCCATACGTGGGTCTCTTCCGGGCTTCTCGAGCTCTGCCAGAATGTCGTTCAGCGTGGGCAGTCCCACCGTGTCGCTCACATAGTGCTCTGGCTTTATCTGCTTCTGTATCTCCTTGTTCTTAATCAGTTCGGCAATGCTGCATTTGAGGTCCTTTGCCATCTGCTCCACGATGTGATAGCTCTCGGGATGCACCGCACTGTTGTCGAGCGGATTCTTGGCGCCGTTGATGCGTAGGAAACCGGCACATTGCTGATAGGCAACCAGTCCCAGGCGCGGTACCTTCTTCAATTGGCTGCGGCTTGTGAATGCTCCATGCTCGCTGCGATATGCTACGATATTCTGAGCGAGCGACATGCCCAAGCCACTCACATAGCTGAGCAGATAGGCACTTGCTGTATTGACATTGACGCCAACGTGGTTGACGCAACTCATCACTGTGTTGTCGAGAGCATGCTTGAGTTTGGTCTGGTCTACATCGTGCTGGTACTGACCCACGCCGATACTCTTCGGGTCTATCTTGACCAGCTCGGACAATGGGTCCATGAGCCTTCTGCCTATCGACACGGCGCCTCGCACTGTGACATCCTCGTCGGGGAACTCCTCGCGCGCTATCTTTGAAGCTGAATATATTGACGCCCCATCTTCGCTCACCACGTAGTAGGGGATGTCGCTGAGACTGCCGATTGAACGCAGCCATTCGGTAGTCTCCCTGCTTGCCGTGCCGTTGCCAATGGCGATGGCTTCAATCTTGTATTTGTCTGCCATGTGTTGCAATGCCGCGGCAGCCAGCGCACTCTTGCGCTGTGGCGGGTGCGGATAGATTATCTCGTGGTGCAACAGCGTGCCCAGCTCGTCGAGACATACGGTCTTGCATCCATTGGCAAACCCCGGGTCTATGGCCAGCACGCGCTTCTGCCCCAATGGCGCAGCGAGCAACAGCTGGCGCAGCCCTTCGGCAAACACGGCTATGGCCTCTTCGTCGGCCTTGTCCTTGCTGCTGTGGGCATATTCGGTCTCTATCGACGGCGCCAGAAGTCGCTTGAGGGCGTCGTCCACAGCCTCACCCATCAGTCGCTGACATTCTCCTTGGCCTCTGACGTAGTGACGCTTGAGTCTGTCGGCACACTGGGCGCGGTCTATGTCGATGCTCACACGCAGCACGCCCTTGTCTTCGCCCCTTCGTATGGCGAGAAGCCTGTGGGACGAACACCGACTGAGCGGCTCGCTGAAGTCGAAGTAGTCGCTGAACTTGGCAGCCTCATCTTGGTCTTTCTGCGTCTTGTTGACTTTGGATGTAATGGTGGCAAAGCGTCTGAACTCTCCACGCACCGTATTGCGCGTGCCCTCGTCCTCGCTTATGATTTCGGCTATGATGTCCTTGGCTCCAGCCAGTGCTTCCTCTACGCTGATTCCCTTGGACTTCCAGCGGGCGGCGATGCCCTCTATGTTGCGCTCGCGCTGCAGCATGATGATGTTGGCCAGCGGTTCCAGTCCCTTCTCGCGGGCTATCTGTGCCCTAGTGCGCCGCTTGGGTCGATAGGGCAGATATATGTCTTCCAGTAGGGTGGCGTCCCAGCAGTCGTCTATGCGCCGCTGCAGTTCAGGCGTCATTGCGCCAGCCTCGGTGATGGTGCGCCCGATGGTCTCCTTGCGCTTGGCGAGTTCCTTCAGTCGGCTATACAGTTCGTCGATTTGTCCAATCTGCACCTCGTTCATTCCGCCCGTCTTCTCCTTGCGATAGCGGCTTATGAATGGAATCGTGGCGCCCTCGTCAATGAGCGCGAGGGTATTAAGCACGTAAGGCTCTCCGATGTGGAGAGCCTTAGCGATGATATTTGAAAAATTGTTCATATTCAATTGTTTGTCTTTAAGGCCTGCCCCAATATGCAGGGTCCCATTCGGCCTCCACCTTGGCCTCGATGTCGTCGGGCAGGTTGCAGAAGAAGTCGATGCCAGTGCGCTTCTCGAGTTCGTCGATGGAGATATATTCGGTCTTGCTTCCTGTAGCGTGGGGGGACCAGATGCCCAGTGCGCGGTAGACGCCATTCTTGACACTCAGGATGGCTATATAGAAGTATTTGGGCACAATCAGTCCGCTGGAGGTATGCGTCATGATGTTCTGATCGTCTATGGTGGCTGCCTTGACTACATAGAGCGTGTCGCGCATATTGTCTGTGTTCCACTTGTCACGCAGGCGCACCTCCAATGTGTTCCATACGCCACCGTTGTGTCCCTGTATCTGTGGCTGCATGTTGGAGAGATAGAACGTCTGGCTGTTCTGCTCGCGCGAACATAGTCTGTCTGACGACGGACAGAGGTGGCCGCGGCTGTAACCGCTTCCCTTGTAGTCGCCGAGGGTAGATTGGTATCTGGAAGGTATGTTGGGGTCTTCGCGGAAATCTTCACTTCGCTTCACGTTCTTCTTGCTATTATCCTTGTGCATCTGGTAGCAGGTCCAGCGGTTGGCTCGCTTGGCGCAATCCCATTCCAGAGAGTAGGTGATGCCGTAGGCCGCGGTGCTGTGGGTAATCACGAGGTTCATGTCGTCGCCCTTGATTTTGGGGAACTCCAATCGCCATACCTCCTTGTTGGCAGACTTGGACACATTGTTGCAGTTCTTGTTGTTGGGGTCTTCGGTGCCTGGCTTTTCTTCACCTCCCCCGCCTCCGCCAGTGCTTCCACCGCCGGTAGAGGTAATCTCCTGGAGCTTCACCTTCATCAGCTCCCATGTCGACGAACTGTTGCCGCATGAGTGGTAGAAGGCGATGGTAACATTGCTCTCGCCGAGGAAGCGCGAGGGAATGTCGCAGTTTACAGTGATGGTCTTGTTGAATGTCATCGGGTTTTCGATGTCATCCTTGAGCGTGGTCCACTCTGTCGTGGCGGCGTCGCCGGTAAAGCAGTCGGTGATGAGCACCTTGACGGTCGAACCGGCGTAGTTCATCTTGTAGCTGAACTCCAGGGAAGCCTCAGTAGTGTTGGTGAAATCAAACTCGGATGAATAGAGAAATGTCTCCGAGGGTGTGGTCTTGTTGTCCTTGAATCCTGTGGCTAATGCGCACTTGTACTGTGTGCTGTAGTCCCATGATATACCTTTGGGCGTGGAAACCTCGAATACGCCCAAAGAGTTGGAGAAGTCCTCATTGATAAAGAATTTCTGGAAAGCAGGGTAGCCGATGTCCTCATAGTTGGCGGGACGTGTAAAGACAATGCTGTCAATGTTGGCTTTATCATAGATGTGCTCGTCGTCTCCGGTGAATATACGTACCTTGCCGTAGGTGCCGAGATCAACACGGTCAATCTTGCTGCGGTCGTATAGGTGGTAATTGGCAAGATTCTTATTCTGTGAACTGTGTTTGCACACGGCCATTTTCTCCTGTGCGCCTGCGGTGAAGGCAAACGCAATCGAGAGGATTAAGAATAATGTTTTCTTCATGTCTGTTTATGCTATAGTAATACTTTGCAAAATTAATGGTTTTATCGCGCGCAACCAAGCAAAAACCTATAATTTTCTATCTCACTGCATAAATGACTTGAAAACAGATGGAGAAAAGCGCAACATCAGCATTTCTACTATACCGCGCATGGCCAGATAGGCTATCAGCGCCAGCCATAGAGCGTGGTTGTGGAGTGTGGGGGCGAGGGTAAAATAGAGTGCGAAGAACACTATCGCCGCCAGTGCAGTGGACCACAGCATGGGACGCGTGGCGGTGAGCCCGATGAACAGTCCGTCGAGCAGAAAAGCGGTTACACCGGCGATGGGTATGGCCACAGCCCAGGGCAGATAGGGTAGGGCTGTGCTGATGACATCGTGCTCGGAGGTAAGCAGGTGGAGCAATGGCTTTCCGCCGAAGGCGAAGACGAGGGTGAACACAATGGCGACAATGATGCCCCAGAGAAACAGACGGCGTGTCAAAGTACTGAAAGCCTTGCGGTCGGCGGCTCCGCAGTATTTGCCGCCCAAGGCTTCGGCGGCATAGGCCAGCCCGTCGAGGAAGAAGGAGGTCAGGGTAAACAGGGTGAGCAGCAAGGTGTTGGCAGAGAGCATCAGGGTGCCTTGGCGGGAACCGAAGGAGGTGAAAAACAGGTTGACCATCACCAGAAAGAGCGTGCGCAGGAATATGTCGCGGTTCACTGCAAAGAAGCGGAGCATCCCGTGGTGCCACTTCATGCCTAGCTTGTCGCTGTCGCAGACTTCCACCTTGGCGAGGCTCCTCTTGAGCCACATCAGCGCCATGCCGAAGCCTGTCCATTGGGCTATCATCGTGCCCAAGGCCACTCCCTCGATACGGAGTCCGAATCCGAAGACCAAGATGATGGAAACGAGTAGGTTGGTGATGTTTTGCGCGATGGAGACATACATGGGGATGCGCGTGTTCTGCATGCCGATGAACCATCCGGTAAGGCTGTAGAGTCCCATCACGGCTGGGGCTCCCCATACGCATATAGAAAAGTAGGTGTCGACGGTCGCGCTCACCGTGTCGTCGGGCTGCATGATGAGGGTTGTGGCATGGAAGATTGCCCGCTGGTAGACTATCATTAGCGTGGCTATGATGAGTGCGGCGGTGATGGACTGGCGTAGCAGATGGCGTACCTGCCGGTGGTCGTTTGCGCCCAATGCCTGCGCAGTGAGCCCGCTGGTACCCATGCGTAGAAATCCGAATATCCAGTAGATGACGTTGAACATCATCGAACCTACTGCAACGGCTCCGATATAGACAGCGTTGCCCATGTGTCCCACGATGGCGAGGTCGGCCATGCCCAGCAGAGGTACTGTGATGTTGGTCACCACTGCCGGAATGGCAAGGCCGAATATCTGCTTGTCTATATCTCTCATCGCGGGTTAGAAATTCAACTTGACATCAATGCCCATGTGGAACGGGTTGGCTTGTTGGGCGAAGACAAGTGGTTTGCCGGTTGCACTGCTTTCCACGACGAAGGTGTTGGGGCGGGAATTGGTGATGTTGCGCCCCCACAGACTTACAACGACATTGCCGCACAATGCATCGCAATGGGCGCCAAGTGTAGCGTAGAATGGCTGGCTCAGGGTGTTGGCCTCGTTCCAATAGATGCTGCCTTGGGCGGCCATATTGGCACCGATAACCAGGGCATGTATACGTGGGTTGCGCGTGTCGATGCGGTAGTCTATCGTCGAACCCAATGTGTGGCGAGGGATGAAAGGCACACGGTGATGGCGGTAGTCTATCTGGGTGGTGGTGTTGCCTGTAGTTGCGGCGTCGCGATAGTCTCTGAATGTCGATTGGGTAAAGGCGTAACTGGCTGTCCATGTGAGGTGATTGTCAAGATGACTTCCTCGCAGAGAAAGTTCTCCACCCAGACTGCGGCTACGGCCTGCGTTGACCATCATTCGGCCGAAACCGTAGTTTCCGGCCATCACCGACAACTGCAGGTTGTTCACGTTGGTGAGATAGACGGCCATATCCATCTGTATCTTATTCCCAGGCAGATTGATGTGGGCTCCCAGTTCGTAGTTCCATGTCGTTTCGGGGGCGTAGGCTATGGTTTTCTCGATATCCTTGTAGTCCTCTTCGGTATGGGGTATCTCGTAGTCGCCACGCTGGCTGGAGTTGTTGCTGAGTTCGGTCTGTAGAATGTCTGAAAACATCTGATAATTGTAGCCACCGGCACGATAACCTTTGCTGATGGCACCATAGAGGTTGGAACCGTTATCGCCAAACTTGTAGCTCAATCCTAATTTGGGCAGAAGTTGGTGGAAATCATTGTGGTAACTGTTGCTGAGTTTGGATAAGAGGTGGCTCGAAGCTGCGCTGCCCATCATCATGACGTTGCAGTTCATCTCCGCCCGCGTGTCATAGTCGAGTCTTACCTTGGAGTAATCATAGCGGAGTCCCAAAGTCAGTGTCAGACGGCGCGTGAGGTCGATGTTTGATTCGTGGAATACCCCTTGGTTGAATGTAGGGAGTCGGAACGTGCCTGGGATGACGCCCAAATCGGTGGTAACTGTTATTCCGCCGCGCTGTTCTATCATCTGCTCAGCCATCTGCTTGGCTCTGTCGGGAGCCATGCCAGTTGCCTCGAAGCGTGCCGCCATTGTCTGTACTATAGCTTTATACATGGCGGTTTGGATGGTGGTTCCCAGCATGTTATCCATATCTCCAAAGAACGCAACTGGCGCTTCGGTCTTGTTCCATTGGTATGAGGTAAACGTACCTGTCGTCCACCGCCATGCACGGTTGGTCTCCGCCTCCTTCAAGCCCATCTGCCCCTTGACAACCATCTCGTGCGTAATCGAGTTTTGGTGTTGGCGTTCTTCCATTTGCATGAAGTCGGCAGCCATATAGTCGATATCCATCAGCATGTAGTCCTTGAGATATTGGAAGCTGGTGGTAGAACTGAAGGTGGTGTTTTCCCAACGCTTGGAGATGACTACGCCGGTGTTGAGCATGTTACGGCGATAGTTGGACTGACGGTTGGCGACAGTGGGTTGGGTTTCGCCGTTCCAGAGTCCGTAGGGGAACGCGTTCTGGCGGACGTATTGATAGTCGAGGATATAGTCGACGCTGAAGCCGTTACCTTGCTGATAGATTAGGCGCAGTTTGCCGCCGGCTTCATTGCCTTTATCAGCTCTTTCACCAGTTGTGTTGTTGGTAAAGAAACCTTTCTGACCATTATAGAAACCGGCAAGCGACCAGGCTATGTGTTCGTTGGGCTTCGCATAGTGAGCCACCTCAGCATGACGAGTGAAGTGGGAGCCGACGCCCAGTTTGATTCTTGTGCCTTGATAGTTCATTGGACTGAGGCTATAGGTACATATCAGTCCGCCCTCAGTGTTGATGCCGTAGAGCGTTCCTTGTGGACCACGCAAGACATCGGCGCGAGCCAACTCATAGTTGTGATAGTTGTACGTACTCTTACTCATCAGCGGCAGACCGTCGGCATAGACGCCCACAGCCGGACTGTTGATGCGTGATCCGATACCGCGAATATAGATAGAGCTGGTATAGCGCGAACCGTAGGAGGGCATCGTAAACGAGGGGACAAAGGCAGAGAGGTCACGTAAGTCGTTCATGGACATACGTTGCAGGTCGTGTGCATCGAACATCGAACTGCTCAATGGCTGCTGACGCAGATAGAATGCCTCTTTAGGTTGTGACACCACTACTACCTCGTCGATATTCACTACTTTTGATGTGTCGTTGGCTACCGGTGTGACGTAGCGCGATTCGCTTGCTGATGCAGCAACGGCCAGCATCAGCGAAATACATGTAGTTACAATTGTCTTGTTATAGTTCATCCTCTTGTATTGTTGTTTTGAACGGCTGCAAAGGTACTCATAATCCTCTGCAATCCCAATCCTCATTTATGAGGAATTGTGCCGCGATGGCGTCATACGTTGAAGGCGCCGCAGTGAGGACATTCGCCTTTTTTGCGTAGCAGTGCGCCACATTTCCCACAGACATAGGTCATGCGGCTATGGGTGCGGTATTGCCTGATGGCGTATATGAAATACAAGACGAGCAGAATATAACCTATAAAATATAAAGAGGTGATGCTGAAGACTATGTAGTCGATGGCGCAAACTGCAGCCAGTCCACTCAGATAGAGTATGGCTTCGCCCGTTGCCAACTGACCGCGCACGTCGTCCAGCACTGCGACACCTACAATCAGCATCGCCCAAACCAGAAGCAGAAATAGCGCCAGTATGGGTGGCACCGACAGCGGGTTGAGTGTCGGGTTGAAGTAGAAGTGCCGCCATACGTCTGGGGCAAATGTCTGGATGCTGGCATAGAGCGTCGCTGCCGACGCCACCAGTAGCGTGAGCAGAGTGGGATAGAAGGAATGGATGTCGCGGAAGTGGACGATGGGTACATCCATACGCTTCAGCTTCCTGATGAGATAAGCGGCAGAGATGACGCATATCACGATAAGGAAAATAAGGAGGTGGGTGTCAGAGAAAGTGGATATGAACTCGGATATGGGATCATCGGGCACGACAGAGCGGAGCAGCTTTCCTTCATGTACCCATCCGAAATGGCGCGAGGCAGTTGCCACCTGTATCCATACAGAGTCTGCCGGGTCCTGTGGCAGTGTGCGATAGTCTGCCACAACCAGATGTTCGCCGTGCCGGACTGTAAACGAGTCGGTGGGCATGTTGCTCAGTACCTCTTCCGGTTGCTGCGCAACAAGCGTAAGCGAGTCTGAGCGCACGATGAAATTATAGTTGACCGTATAATGGTGCAGTGTGTAGAACGACATGGTATCTGTCTGTACGCCAGTGATTTCCCTGGTTACGTTCGCGTAACGGTGCGGGCGGTGGTAGCACGACGCCAGCATCGTTATCATCAGCAATAGCAGCGCTGTGTATTTACTCGTTTTCATCATCATTATCCTATTCTTTAGCATAGATATTCATCTGACATTCGTCACAGACAAACTTGAGCTCGAAACTTCTTCCGTCGGCAAGGCGCAGGCTCAGAGGCTCTTTCCATTCGGGCTGACGACCGCCGCGACGCACACAGTAGCCCAGCGCATAGCGCAGACAGTGACGGCACTGCATGATGAGTGGATGTGAGGTCGGCGAGAGCTCGTAGGCAGGAGCCAGCTCATGACGGTGATGCTGTTGGTAGAAGGCGCGGGCTTCGCGGTTGGCTATATTATATAAATAGGTGTGCTGGATGTATTCGCGTTGCCATCCGTTGGGCATCATGGCATCGTCGGCCACCATCTGCTGATTGTCCTGGTTTGAGGTCTGCTTCACAGGAGCCTCTTCGAGTTGTGTCACAACCATTCTTCGCAACTCTGCCAGCAGACTGGACGGGATGAAGAGCATCTCCGCGCCCTCGGCTATGCTCACGTCGGCCAGCGTATAGGGCGTGTTGCCCAACTTAGATAGCTGTCTTACGATGTTGTCATGCTGGTTGGTCCGCGCCGGTTGATGTTCAAAGGTCACAGTGGCCCTTGCATGAAGCGCTTCGAGTGCAAAGCCGTCGTCCGATGTCGACAGGGTCATGTGCAGAGGCAACTTGCGCTCAGCCACAGTTGATGCGAGCAGTTTGGAGAAAGCCACATCGTTGTTGCGGTATAGCGCTGCTCCAGGGCGGAGCGACTGCGGCATGCGCTGGGGGAAGAGACGGTTGCCCTCGGCGCGGTTGACGCGGAAGCCCTCAAGCTCGTGATTGCTGTTGAAGAAGCAGAGCCCGTCGCCATTGGCAAACTCAGCCAAGCCCGCCACGTTGAACGAGTTGCCGCGTATCTCCTTGACCTTGCCCACATACTCGCCCATGGCCTTGGGGGTGTCAAAACTGGAGATATCTGCCTGGCGGCCGTTGAGGAAGTAGTGGGTATAACCTCTATTGAAAGTCTTGCGCAGATTGGGCTCGAAGTGATAGGTCACCTGACCCTTCGAGGCGCGGCAATAGTCGTTGGGACGCTTGCTTACCAGTCTGTCTATCTGCTGCGAGTATGCCGATACAACATTCTTCACATAGTCGGCGTCCTTGAGTCGGCCCTCTATCTTGAACGAACAGGCACCGGCGTCGGCCAGCTGTTCGATGGCATCTATCTGGCACATGTCTTTGAGCGACAGCAGATGGCGCTGGTGCTCTATCTCCCTGCCAGTGGCGTCGACGAGGTCAAACTTGAGTCGGCAGAACTGGGCACACTCGCCGCGGTTGGCGCTTCGGCCGAAGCAGTATTGCGAGGCGTAGCAGACGCCAGAGTAGCTCACGCACAGGGCACCATGGACAAAGACCTCGAGCTCCAGTTCGGGCGAAGCCTTGTGTATCTCGGCTATCTCGTCGAGCGACAACTCGCGAGCCAGCACTACTCTGGTGAAGCCCAGCGACTCCAGCCACAGAGCCTTCTCTGCCGTTCGCGTGTCGCATTGGGTTGAGGCGTGTATAGGCAGAGCCACCCGTCCCACCAGACCCATGTCTTGCAGCAGCAGGGCGTCCACTCCTGCCTCGCGCAGTTGCTCTGCGAGCGCCAGCGTGTCGTCCATCTCGCTGTCGTAGATGATGGTGTTGAGCGTGACATAGACCTTGGCGTCAAAGCGATGCGCATACTGGCACAGCTGGCCGATGTCGTCGACAGAGTTGCCGGCTGCAGCGCGGGCGCCGAAGCGTGCGGCACCGATATACACGGCATCGGCTCCGCAGTCGATGGCTGCGATGCCACATTCCAGGTTCTTGGCGGGAGCCAACAGTTCGAGTTTTCTCATACGTTTATGTTTTCATCTGCCTCTTGACGACAGACGTAATGATTGATCCAGTTGTTGTAAAAGAGCGTAGCCGCTGCGCGCCAGTTGCAGTGGGGCTGGGCGTTGGGGTCGTCGTTGGGGTAGTAGTGCTGTGGCAGATTGACATCATCGCGCTTGCCCAGGTCGCGGCGGTACTCGTCGCCAAGTGTCCACACGGGATATTCGAAGTGGCCCAATACATAGAAGTCTCTATGCTGGCGCGAGGCGCAGATGCACAGACCGGCTTCGGCCGACTCGGCGAGGATGTCCACGCCCTCGGTATGCTCGATGTCCGGGCGCCTTATCTCGGTATGGCGGCTGTTGGGCATGCTGAAAGTGTCGTCGAAACCGCTGAATATGGGATGGTGCAGGTCGGCTGGCGTTACCGTAAACACGCCGAATCTCTTGGCTGGCAGGAGATACTTGGGGATGCTGTAGAAATGGTAAAGTGCAGCCATGGCTCCCCAGCACAGATAGAGCGTGCTGCGCACGTGGCTGTGGGCCCAGTCCATGATGGCCGTGAGCTCGCGCCAATAGTCTACCTCTTCATAGGCGATGGTCTCTACCGGTGCGCCGGTGACTATCATGCCGTCGAAGTGCTCATCTGCCAGTTCGTCGGCATACCGATAGAAGCGTTCCAGATGTTCTGCCGTTGTGTTCTTTGAGGTATGCGAGCGCAGCTTCATGAAACTCAACTCTATCTTGTGTGAAGAGTAGGCCAGCACACGCGCCAGGTCGCACTCTGTTTCCTCCTTCTTGGGCATGAGGTTGAGGACCACGATGTGTAGAAGGTCCTCTCGGCGGGCGCAGTCGCGTCCATATCCTTCGATGCCGTCCACGTGTTCGTATCTCAGGGTCTGGATGGCGGGAATACCTTCGGGTAAATATATGGGCATAACTGTTGTGGAATTACTACTTGTCAATAATGTGGGGCGTATTGCAGTTGCAAAAATAGCAAAAACCGATGAAAAACAAGTAGGGCTGTCAAAGTATTTTCTGACAGCCCCCACTTTTATCTTGTCTTACGATGTGTTACCAGAGGTCCAGACGGTTGGCCTTGGGGATAAAGAGCTTGTCGTCCTCCTTCACTCCGAAAGCCTCGTACCACGCATCTACATGGGGCAGAGCGCCGTTGACGCGCCATTTACCCAGTGAGTGCGGGTCGCGCTTTACGCGGTTGCGTATTTCCTTCTCGGTGATGTTCTGGCCCCAAACTCCAGCGTAGGCGATGAAGAAGCGTTGGTCGGCGGTGAAGCCGTCCTTCTGCTTGAGTGGCTTCTCGGCAGTGGCGTTCTTGTAGGCAGTGAAAGCCAGTTGCAGACCACCGTGGTCGGCGAGGTTTTCGCCCAGCGTGAACTCACCATTGGCGTTGAGGTCGGGCAGCACCTTGATGTTGTTGAAGAAGTTGGCATACATATCGGCACGCTCCTTGAAGCCCTCGGCATCCTTGGCGGTCCACCAGTCCTTGAGCATACCGTCGGCATCGTACAGACGGCCCTTGTCGTCAAATCCGTGGGTCATCTCATGACCTATCACTACGCCGATGGCACCATAGTTGAATGCTTCGTCGGCCTTGGGGTCGAAGAATGGGTACTGCAGGATGCCCGCAGGGAAGCATATCTCATTGGTGGTTGGGTTGTAATAGGCGTTGACGGTCTGTGGGTTCATAAACCACTCATCGCGGTCAACGGGTTTGCCGGCCTTCTCGGCGATATGCTTGTCGTGGGCAAAGGCGCGACAAGCCATCACGTTGTCATAGTAGCTCTTTGATGGGTCTATGGTCAATGCGCTGAAGTCTGTCCACTTGTTGGGATAGCCTATCTTTACGTAGAACTTGTCCAGTTTGCGGTGTGCGTTTGCTTTGGTTTCGCTTCCCATCCACTTCTGGGCGTCGATGCGCTGACCCAAAGCTATCTGCAGGTTGGCCACCAGTTTCTCCATCATCTTCTTGGACGACTCGGGGAAGTAGCGCTGGGTGTAGATTTTGCCCAGAGCCTCGCCCATCTGTGCCTCGACTTGTGCGGTGGCGCGTTTCCATAATGGGTAGTCTTCCTTGCGGCCGCTCATGGTCTTGCCGAAGAAGTCGAAGTTGGCTTCTCTTATCTCGTCGCTGAGGTAGGATGCCGAGCTCATGATGATGTCCCACTCCATGAGCGCCTTGATTTCGTCGGCGGTCTGCAGAGCCACAATCTTGTCCAGGCCCTTCATAAACTCGGGCTGGCCCACGATGAGTGTCTGGATGTAGTCCTTGTTTACGCCCTCTGCTACGCACATCTGCTCGAGCGGGATGTTGGGATAGTGCTCGGCAAACGCCTTCATGGTCATCTTGTTGTAGTTGGCCTCGGGGTCGCGCAGCTCGGTCTCGCTCTTGGAGATAAGGGCGAGGATGGTCTCTTGACGGAACACGGCGTCGCTCTTCTTCTGGGCCCGGGCTTCGTCAAAACCGTAGAGCCCGAACATGCGGGCGATGTGCTTGCGGAAAGCCTCGCGTATGGCCACCGTGGCAGCGTCGTTGTTGAGATAGTAGTCTTTCTGCTCCAGAGTGAGTCCGCTCTGAGAGATGTGCATGATGTTCATGCTCACATTCTTGGAGTCGGCGCCGAAGTATGAGGCATACTGTACGCCATAGCCCTGGGCGGCATACTTGAGCTGGAGCTCGCGCAGCTGGGCCACGGTAGAGGCGCTCTCTATCTCGTTGAGCAGAGCGGCAACGGGGGCTGTGCCCTCGGTATTGCGTCGCTCTACGTTGAGAGCCAGCTTGTAGAAGTCAGACAGCTTCTGCTCGATGGTGCCGGTGGCATATTTCTTCTTTTCCAGGTCGGAGAGGATAGTGTTGATGCGCTTGCTGTTGTTCTCCTGCAGCTGGTCGAAACTGCCGTAGCGGCTGTAGGCGGCAGGGAGAGGATTGTTCTTCTGCCATCCACCAGTGGCAAACTGATAAAAGTCATCGGCAGGCTTGACGGTTTTGTCAAGGTTTGACATTACCAGTCCCGACTTGTTCTGTCCCATGCCCATGATGGGCGCCGATATCATGAGGACTATCGGAATAATTGGTTTCAGTTTCATTGTATTGTTGTTTGGTTGTTGATTATTCGTTTTTGAGACTCTCGAGCTGTTCGGAGAGTTCCATCCACTGCTCGTTGGCCTGCTCGAGGGCCTGGTGGGTGGTGGTATACTCGGTCACGAGTTCCATGTCGGCTGCGTTCTCAGGCTGCATGAGCAGGGCGTCGAGTTCCTTGAGCCTCGTCTCCATCGTGGCAATCTTGCGTTCGCACTCTTCTACCGACTTCTGCGCCTTGCGTATGCGCTTCTGCTGTTCCTTGTGCTCGGCATAGGAAATCTTCTGCTGGCTCTGGGGCTGTTCTACAGGCTTGGACTGGGTCACTACAGGCTGTGCAGCCAGTGCCTCGTGGATGCTGTCGGCATTGTGGGCACGCAGATAGTCGTAGATGCCACCGAGGTGCTCGCGCACATGGCCTTGGCCGAACTCATAGACCTTGGTGACCAGACCGTCGAGGAATTCGCGGTCGTGGCTCACGATGATGGCTGTGCCGTCGAAGGCGCGGATGGCCTCTTTGAGCACATCCTTGGACTGCATGTCCAGGTGGTTGGTGGGCTCGTCGAGGATGAGCAGATTGACGGGCTCCATGAGCAGACGTATCATGGCCAGACGGCTGCGCTCGCCGCCGCTGAGCACCTTGACCTTCTTCTCAGAGGTCTCTCCGCCAAACATGAATGCACCCAAGAGGTCGTTGATCTTCAGGCGCATGTCGCCGGTGGCTACGCGGTCTATGGTGTCGTAGATGGTGATGTCTTCGTCGAGCAGCTGGGCCTGGTTCTGGGCAAAATAGCCTATCTGCACGTTGTGGCCTATCTTGAGGGTGCCGTCGAAGGGGATTTCGCCCATGATACACTTGACGAGTGTAGACTTGCCCTCGCCGTTCTTGCCCACAAAGGCCACCTTCTCGCCCCGCTTGATGGTGAGCGTCACGCCCGAGAAGACGTTGTGGTCACCGTAGGTCTTGGCTACCTCGTCGCAGATGACGGGATAGTCGCCGCTGCGCAGACATGGGGGGAACTTGAGGTGCATGGCAGAATTGTCGACCTCGTCAATCTCGATGGGAACTATCTTCTCCAACTGCTTGAGGCGGCTCTGCACCTGCACGGCTTTGGTCGCTTTGTAGCGGAAACGCTCTACAAAGTCCTTGATGTCGGCTATCTCTTTCTGCTGGTTCTCGTAGGCGCGCAGCTGCTGCTCACGGCGCTCGGCGCGCAGCACCACATACTGGTCGTATTTGACCTTGTAGTCTTCGATGTGGCCGCAGGTTATCTCGATGGTGCGGTTGGTGACATTGTTGATGAAGGCGCGGTCGTGGCTCACCAGCACCACGGCTTTGGCAGACTGGGCGAGAAACTGCTCAAGCCACTGTATGCTCTCGATGTCGAGGTGGTTGGTGGGCTCGTCGAGCAAGAGCACGTCGGGCTGTTGCAAGAGAATCTTGGCGAGCTCGATGCGCATGCGCCAGCCACCGGAGAACTCGCGCGTGGGGCGGTCGAAGTCGCTGCGTTGGAAGCCCAGACCGGTGAGGGTGCGCTCGAGGGTGGCTTCGTAGTTGTCGCCGCCGAGCATCATGTAGCGGTCGTGCTCGAGAGTGAACTTCTCGACCAACTGGGCATAGCTCTCGCTCTCATAGTCGGTGCGGTCGGCCATCTCCTGCTGCAGCCGCTCGATGCGCTCCTTCATGCGGGTGGTGTGGATGAAGGCTTTGCGGGCCTCTTCGATGACGGTGGTGTCGTCGGCGAGTTTCATCACCTGGGGCAGATAGCCTATGGTGGTGTCGTTGGGGATGGCTACGGTGCCCGAGGTGGGCTTCTGCTGTCCGCAGAGTATCTTGAGCATGGTCGATTTGCCGGCGCCGTTCTTACCCACGAGCGCTATGCGGTCGCGGTCGTTGATGACAAAACTCACGTCATGGAAGAGCGGGCGGGCGCTGAACTCTACAGCGAGATTTTCTATAGAAATCATATTTCTGGTCTTCAATATGCTTGCACGGCTCTGTCTTGCTGGGGCGCAGACGGCAGACAGGGCGTGGCGGTATGTTTATATATTCGGTTTAACTATAGTTCGCGCAGCGGGCATGACGCGCAGACCCGTAGGGGCGACCTCTGTTAGTAAAGTGCAAAATTACGCTTTTTTTTTGTTAAAACCTAACTATCACCGCTTTTTCTCCCGACATCGGGGGAGATAAGGTTGTGGCTGTGGGGGATGGAGCTGGTGGAGGGGCTGTATGCTCGCCTATAGTGGAAATCTTCAGCGGTCGGCCTCTGGCATGTAGCATCAATAGCGCCGTCGCGGCAAAGTTTAACGCAATGGCTTTCAAGTAGTTTCCAAACTACGATTTACTTGTTTCAAACTGCGAATTACACTTTTCGCGATGCGAAACAAACAAATCGCACCACGATTTCTCCATTTCCAACCCTGCAAATACTTTGTCGATGGTCAGTGCAGAAATGGAGATGGACTCTCTTCGTGCGAGCGGATGTCTGGTGCGATTGTGCTGGGTCGCGGCAACAAAAAACGGGAAGAGTAGCCCCTTCCCGTTGATAGTTTTTGTAGATAATATTTATCCGATGAGTCCGGCCTTACCGATGAAGTAGAGCACGGTGTAGCCGAGAACCATGCTGATGATGCCCATGGTGATACCCGTCTTGAGCATATCGTTCTGCTTGACCAGTCCGGTAGAGAAGGCGATAGCGTTAGGAGGAGTAGAGATGGGGAGACACATGGCGCTGGATGCAGCAAGGGCAATACCGATGATGATGGTAGAGGTGCCGCCAATGGCGCCCAGTTTGTCGCCCATACCTGTACAAACGACAGCAAGGATTGGAACCAGAAGAGCTGCGGTGGCAGTGTTGCTGATAAAGTTGCTGAGGAAGTAGCAGATAAGTCCAGAGATGAGCAATATGGCGATGGGAGAGAACTCGCCGAAAGGTATACTCTCGATAGCGCGGTCGGCAAGTCCGGTGCCGTTCATGCCCAGTCCGAGGGCGAAACCACCGGCAACCATCCAGATAACGCTCCAGTCAATCTTCTGCAAGTCTTTGCCATTGATGACTCCTGTAAGTGCGAATACACCCATAGGAATGATGGCTACAGTGTTGGCGTCGACACCAGTGACACGGTCGAGCAGCCACATGAGGATGGTGACGATGAAGGTGATGCATACCACCCACATACGCCAGCCGTGAGAAACATGACCCTCAATCTTGAGTTCGATGGTCTTCTGAGTGAAGGGGAAGAACTTGAGGATAAGGCGCCAGCTGATGAACAGGATGATGATGACCAGCGGGAACATGAATGACATCCACTGTCCGAAGCTGATGTTAAGATGCAGCTGCTCATTGAGGGCCTGCAGGGCGATGGCATTGGGAGGTGTACCGATAGGAGTGGCCATACCACCGATATTGGCGGCGATTGGGATGCTCATCGTCAGCGCGATGCGTCCCTTTCCGTTGGCGGGAAGGGCGGCGAAGACAGGGGTAAGGAAGGTGAGCATCATGGCGGCGGTAGCTGTATTGGACACGAACATCGAGAAGACGCCTGTGATGAGTAGGAAGCCCAGCAGCACGTTCTCGCTCTTGTTGCCGAAGGGACGGATAAGATTCTTGGCAAGCAGCACGTCGAGACCCGACTTGGTGGCTGCGATGGCAAGGATGAAACCGCCGAGGAAGAGCATGATGACGGGGTTGGCGAAGGTGGCCATGATGTCCTTGGACTTGAGAAGCTCGCCAAAGGCTTCGCCCTCGCCCTTGAAGCAGGCGATGGAGTTGTCAGACAGAGTAAGACACATTACCGATATGATGGCCAGTGAGGTTGCCCAAGAGGGAATGGCCTCGAACAGCCATGAAAGGGTAGCGAAGACAAAGATGGCTATAACGCGCTGCTGGATAACGGTAAGGCCCTCAATGCCAAAGCAGGTGATTGGGAGGTTCCAGATGAGGGCGGTAACGGCAATGATGCCGAGCAGCTGCCATACCTTTTTCATCTCAATCTTGTTTGAAAGAACATTTTCTTCAGACATAATCTTTAAGTTTTTAGTTGTTATTATTAGTTATTATGATGTTTACGAATGTCAGGTTCAATTGGGTAGGTGTATTTCTGGTATATATATCCATGTGCGGCATCGGCGCAGGGCCGGTGACGCACATGGATGATATGGAGGTTTACTTGATGTTGGGCTCTTCAAGGTGCAGTCCCTTCTTCTTGTCAACAACCTTGAGGACAAGGCCGATGACGAGCGCGGCAACACCCAAGCCTGCCAGCATCACCAATGGGGCGGTGTAGTTGAGTTCGGTAGCATTGGTAACTCCCTTGTTGGTCATGGTGAGGACCTTGCCGATGAGCAGGGGGAACAGCCACAGGCCGATATTCTGTATCCAGAAGATAAGGGCGTAGGCAGAGCCGATAATCTTGGCGTCTACCAGTTTGGGCACGCTTGGCCACAGAGAGGCGGGGACAAGAGAGAACGATGCGCCGAGAACGAGGATGGTCACGTAGGCTACGATGACTCCGCCTACCTGGTTGCCCTTGAATTCGGGAAGAATGAAGGCGAAGGTAAGGTGGCAGGCGATAAGCAGCAGTGAACCCAGAACGAGCATAGAGGCAGCCTTGCCCTTATGGTCTACAAAGTTGCCCAGGATGGGGGTAATGCCCACGGCAAGCAGGGGGAACACGGCAAAGATAGACTCGGCAGACTGACGCATGTAGCCCATGTAGCAGTAGGTGACAAGGGATACGATGGACAGGTAGAGCACACCGTACTTGAAACTCTTGTTCTTGAGGAAGTTGAACATAAACGCTGTAACAGCCACCACAAGCATGATGACATACTGGATGATGGTAACAGACGAGGATGCCCAGAAGGAGTCGGCGGGAACCTCTGTAAATGAGAGGTTGCACTGCAGCATGTTTACAGCGTACTTCTGGAAGGGGAAGATAGCTGAATAGTAGAGTACGCAGAGCAATGATACGAGCCAGAAACCACTGCTGGTGAGTATCTGTCCCAAGTCGCTGATTTTGAAAGGGTCGTCTTTCTCTTCGGCTTCGCCGGTCTGCGCGTCGAGTTTCTTGTCCATAAAGAAATAGACAACGAGCATAATCATGGCGATGCAAAGCAGCACAACGCCGAAAGCCACAGAGCGTGATACGCTAACGACTCCGCCGAGCTTGGCGAAGAAGGGCGAGAATATCATGCAGGTGGCTACGCCCAGGCGGGCCAATGCCATCTCAGATCCCATGGCCAATGCCATCTCGCGGCCCTTGAACCACTTGACGATACCACGCGATACGGTGATGCCGCCCATCTCGGCTCCGCAGCCGAAGAGCATAAATCCACAGGCTGCCAACTTGGCAGATGCGGGCATACCCTCATAGAACGGCGATACGTTCAACTGCTCGAAGACGGGAATGTGGTTGAGGTTATTGGTAAACCAAGTCTCAAGGCCGCTGCCGATAAAGCTGTCGCTGATGGCATACCACTTGATGATGGCTCCCAAAAGCATCACGCCTCCAGAGAGGAGGGCTGTAAAGCGAACGCCCATCTTGTCGAGGATGATGCCTGCAAAAATCAGGAAGAAGACAAATACGTTGAGGAAAGTCTCCGAGCCCTGCATGGTACCGAAGGCGTCAGAGTCCCAGCCTCGCTGTGTCTGCATCAGGTCTTTAATGGGCGAAAGGATGTCCATAAAGATGTAGGCACAGAACATGGCCAAAGCCAAGAGCAACAGGGCCATCCAGCGGATGGCGGCCGAGTCGCGCAGTGTTTTTTGTGTTGTTGTCATTGCTTATATCTTTTTATTGTTTATTTCTTTAACCAGCGGTCAAGCCATGAGAAAAAGGTGCGCTGCCACAGTACACCGTTCTGTGGTTTAAGAACCCAGTGGTTTTCATCAGGGAAAAGGAGCAGTTCGGCTGGAATACCCTTGAGGCGGGCTGCATTGAAGGCGCCGAAGCCCTGATTGGCATTGATGCGATAGTCTTTCTCGCCATGGATGCAGAGGATGGGGGTGTCCCAATTATCGACAGCCTTGTGGGGACTGTTGGCATAAGTGCGGCGTGCACGCTCGGTCTGGTCCTTGTTCCAGTAGGCGTCGTCGTACTCCCAGTTGGAGAACCAGGCTTCCTCGGTGTCGGTGTACATGGACTCAAGGTTGAAGGCTCCATCATGAGCGATGAAGCACTTGAACCGTTTGTCATGATGGCCGGCAAGGTAATAGACTGAGAAGCCACCGAAGCTGGCGCCCACGGCCCCCAGACGGTCTTTGTCAACATAGGGGAGATTGTTGGCGGCATCGTCGATGGCGCTGAGGTAATCTTTCATGCACTGGCCGGTCCAGTCGCCGCTGATATCTTCGTTCCACTTGCTGCCGAAGCCTGGCAGACCGCGGCGGTTGGGGGCTACGACGACATAGCCGTTGGCTGCCATAATCTGCATATTCCATCGGTAACTCCAGAACTGTGATACGGGACTTTGGGGACCGCCTTCACAGAAGAGGAGGGTAGGATATTTCTTGTTGGGGTCGAAGTGGGGAGGAAGGATTATCCATACCAGCATATCTTTGTTGTCAGTGGTTTTCACCCATCGAGGTTCAACCTTTCCGACTGCAAGTTGGTCAAAAATATGCTTGTTTTCATCTGTAATCTGTGTGATTTCAGTCTTCTTCTTGGGGTTGATGACAAAAATGTCATCGGGGTGGCTCATCGAATGACGGGTAACAAGCAACTTCTTGGTATTACCTATCATCTGCAGGCTGCCGTAGTCGTATTGGCCTTCGGTAACCTGATGGAGTTCTCCGCGAAGATTAGTCTGGTAGATGTTGGCACATCCATGCCATACGGAAATGAAGTAGATACTCTTGTTGTCAGAGTTCCAGCAGAATGCATCGACATTGGTGTCGAGCTTCTCGCTGACGTATTCTTTCTTGCCAGTGGCCAAATCATACACCAGTAGACGGTTGCGGTCGCTCTCATAGCCATTGTGTGCCATGCTGAGCCAAGCAACATACTTGCCGTCGGGTGAGAAACAAGGTGCAGTGTCATAGCCTACGTTCATATCACCATCCTGATGATTGACGGGCTGGTCCTTCATCGATTTGGTTGGATTAATGGCTGGTTCTTTATAGTCGGCAGGCTTGCAGAGATTGCGGGTGGTGTGGCTGTCGATATCATACAGGTAGATATCGGCGTCGGTAGAAATGGCGTAATGCAAGCCAGTACGCTTACGGGAAGAGTAAGCAATCTGCTTTGAGTCGGGGCTCCATGCAAGTTGCTCAATACCACCGAAAGGAGCAGAGGGACACTCATAGGGTTCACCCTCCATAATGTCGATACCGTCGGTGATGGCATTGTCGTTGACAGCAGCCATGAAGGGATGGGCGATGGTCTCAACGTAATGATCCCAATGACGGTAGTTCAGGTCTGTGATGACACGGCCGGTAGCCTTGGGCAAGTCAGAAGGATTCTTCTTGATGATGTCATTATAGGGAATTGACTTGATAAGAATTACCTTGCTTCCGTCGGGTGAGAAACTGAACCCCTCGATATCCAAAGCCGAGTGAGTGAGCTGCTTGCGGTCTGTGCCATCAGGGTTCATTTTCCACAGCTGGCCACCAGAAAGGTAGGCAATCTTGCTTCCGCCTTCTATCCAGGCGGCGTCGCTCTCGCTCTTGGCGCCAGTGGTGAGCATACGCTTGGCAGTGCCGTCCACGTTCATTACATGCAAGGTCTGCTGCCCTTTGTTTTTTTCTACGCTGTAGTAACCTACCTGGTATACCACTTGCTTGCCATTGGGCGAAACCTGAGCTCCACCTATGCGTCCCATTGCCCATAAGGCTTCGGGAGTCATGAGGTCTGAACTGAGTTTGATGTCACTTTTACCAATCATGGTCTGTGCGTTTGCAAAATTGCCGCCCATCCACAGGGCGGCAACTAATGCTATAGTTTTGGCTATCATCATAGTTAATACTTTTTTCTTTTACGAGCCAGCTCTTCTCTCTGTTTCTGCAGCTCGGCCTGCTGTTCCTGCATAGCCTGCAGGCGTGCAGCCAGACCTTTCATCTTCTGAGGGTTGTTCTGGTTCTCCTTGTAGCGTGCTTCAAGGATAGCAAGCAGTTTCTCATCATTGGTGGTCTTGCGGAGGGTCCACATGATGGCAGCCGAGAAGAAGAGGCTGACAAAATAGTAGAAGTTAAGACCCGACGAGTAGTCGTTGAAGATGAAGAAGAACATGACAGGCATGAGGAACATCATCCACTGCATCACCTTCATCTGTTCGGCTTGCTGGCCTACCATCTGGTCGCGCTGCTGACGCATAGTCATCCACGAGTAGAGCAGGTTGGCTACGCAGAAAAGTATACAGGTGAGCGAGAGGTGGTCACCTATGATGGGCAGATTGGTGCCCCATTCGAAGATGGGGTCATAGGTTGAAAGGTCACTCATCCACAGGAAACTCTGACCACGCAGCTGAATGGCGTTGGGCACGAAGTTGAACATGGCAATCCAGATTGGCATCTGTATGAGCATAGGCAGACAGCCCGACAATGGACTTACGCCATATTTGGCATACTCTGCCATCATAGCTTGCTGCTTCTGCATCTGGTCTTCGGGCTTGTCAAATTTGGCGGTGGCAGCTTCGAGTTTCGGTTTGAGTACACGCATCTTGGCGCTGCTCATGTAGCTCTTTTTTACCATTGGGAAGGTGATTACCTTCAGTAACAGTGTGATGAGAATGAGTACCACTCCCATGGGGAAGAGCTTGGACAGCCAGTCGAAAACATAAATGGTGAACCAGCGGTTGATGATGCGGAAGAGAGGCCAGCCAAGGTAAACCAGACGCTGGAGCTCGAGGTCCTTGCCGAAGGTGCTTTGCTCCTCTACATTCTGCAAGAGACGGAAGTCATTCGGGCCATAATAGAACTCAAACTCTGATGGCTGCTTGCCTGTTGGGTCAAAGAACGACTTCATCTTGGCCTGATAGCTCTTCAGATAGCCATCGCCAGACTTTTTGTCATAAGGGATGGAAGTCATAAGAGCGTTGGGCTGGAAATCGTTTTTGGCAATCATCACAGCCGAGAAGAACTGGTTCTTGAAGGCAACCCAGTCTATACGTTCTTCAATGGGCTTGTCGATTTTTTCTGATGTCTCGCTCAGATAATCGGTGCCACCTTCGCTTTCGTGGTAGGTCAGGGTAGCGTATCTGTTTTCAAAGTTGAAGCCCTTCTCCTGCTGACGGCATTTCTCCTGCCAGTTGATATCCATTGTGGAGGTATTGGGAGCGAAGAGTCCGGCCATGCCTTCTACGCTCAGACGCATGTGGAGCATATAGTCCTTGCCGAGCAGATAGCTCAGCACGATGTTCTTGCCGGCGGCAGCTTCGGCGGTGAACACGACGGTAGAGTCGGTGAGTGCCGATACGTTGAAATACAGGTCCTGGGTAGAGATGTTGGTCTCCTTGGCCTCCAAGGTATAATTGAGTGACTGTTCGTTCTTGTCAAACAGCACCACGTCGTTCTTCTCCTTGATGTTGTCCTTGTAACCCTTAATCACGGCTTTTTCTACCGTTGCACCCTTGGTGTTGAAGGTCAGTTCTACATGCTTGTTCTTAAGTACCACGTTTTGCGCAGTACCTTTGAGGGCGTTATGAAACAGTGCAGTACTGTCTTCGAGGGTCTGCTGCAACGCGCGTTCGCGTTGAGCTTTTACGGCATCTTTCTCGGCTTTGGCAGCCTTGTCCTTGGCGGCTTCCTGTTGGGCGAGCTGTTCCTGCTGAGCCTTAATCTCTTCTTCAGAGGGCTGGCTCCACCAGGTAAACCCGATAAACAGCAGCGCTATGAGCACAATGCCGGTAATTGTATTTTTGTCCATGTCTTATTTCTTGTTCTTTATTGCGTGTTTAACGAAATCTACGAAGAGTGGATGTGGCTTCAGCACTGTGCTTTGATACTCTGGGTGATACTGGGTACCAATGTACCACTTCAGTCCAGGTATCTCTACCACCTCTACAAGGTCGCTTTCGGGGTTGCGTCCTACACACATCATGCCAGCGCGTTCATATTCAGTAAGATACTGGTTGTTGAACTCGTAGCGGTGACGGTGGCGCTCGCGGATATTCTCCTTCTTATATATATCAAATGTACGCGAACCTTGTTTAAGTATACACTCATACAGACCCAGACGCATAGTACCTCCCATATTGGTGATGTTCTTCTGCTCTTCCATGATGTCTATCACGTTGTGGGTTGTCTTCTCGTCCATTTCGCGGCTGTTGGCGTCGGCATAGCCCAGCACGTTGCGGGCAAACTCGATAACCATCATCTGCATACCCAGACAGATACCAAAGGTGGGGATGTCATGGGTGCGGGTATAATGAGCGGCAATCAGTTTGCCCTCAATGCCACGCTGGCCGAAACCGGGACAAATCATGATACCGTCCTGGCCTTTCAGCAGGTCGGCCACGTTGTCTTCCGTAATCTTTTCGGAGTTGATGTAGTTGATGTTTACCTTGTAGTCGTTATAGGTGCCAGCCTGTGAGAGACTCTCGCGAATACTCTTGTAGGCGTCCTGCAGGTCATACTTGCCCACCAGACCGATGTTGACAGTCTCGGTAGCTTTGGCGCGACGCTCAAGGAACTGGCGCCAGGGACCCAGTGATGGCTTCTCGCCAATGGGCTCTTCCACCTTGCGCAGGATGGCGGTGTCCAGACCTTGGTCCTGCATATATACAGGAGCCTCGTAGATGCTTGAGAGGTCTTCGCTCTGGATGACACAGTCGAAGTCGACGTTACAGAAAGCGGCAACCTTCTTTCTTAAACCCTCGTCGAGATACTTTTCGGTGCGGAGGACGAGCACATCAGGCTGGATTCCCACGCTTTGCAGTTCCTTCACGCTATGCTGTGTGGGCTTGGTCTTCAGTTCGCCCGCAGCCTTGAGGTAGGGCACGTAGGTGAGATGCACATTGACAGCCTTCTTGCCCAATTCCCATTTCATCTGGCGGATAGCCTCCATGAAGGGCGCGCTTTCGATATCGCCGATTGTACCACCTATCTCAGTGATGACAAAGTCATAGTGGTAGCGCTGGCCAAGCATCTTGATGTTTCGCTTGATTTCGTCGGTGATGTGAGGCACCACCTGGATAGTCTTGCCCAGATAGTCGCCACGACGCTCTTTGTCTATTACACTTTTATATATACGTCCTGTGGTCATTGAGTTGGCTTTCGTGGTCTGGATGCCAGTGAAGCGCTCATAGTGTCCCAAGTCGAGGTCGGTCTCCATACCGTCGGCCGTCACATAGCACTCTCCGTGCTCATAAGGATTCAGTGTACCCGGGTCAATGTTGATGTAGGGGTCAAACTTCTGGATGGTGATGTTGTAGCCTCTGGCCTGCAACAATTTGCCGATAGACGATGAGATGATTCCTTTGCCTAATGAAGAAACCACACCGCCTGTTACAAAAATATACTTTGTGTCTGCCACGATTGTGATAATTTAATATTTGTTCAAGTTGCAAAATTACAATAATTTGGTGAACTCTGCAAAGAAAAGGTGTTATTTTGTTCCACGCTTTTTCCCTTTTGTTCACGACTTTTGCTTTCGCAGACTTCTAAAACAAAAATTCATTGAGATTTATTTTGTATTTTTCACAGCATGCAGTAACTTTGCAAGCACAAATAGCCACTATACAATTATGAGAATTAAGTTTATTGCCATTATCCTTTTAGGTTTGCTGTGTGATGTTACGTCCGTGTCGGCCCAGTCACGACATTCGCAATCGCTGTCGTCATCGCGCCGACATGCCGCACAAGCCCAGCCGGATATGGTGACTCTCTATATGGATTCGCTGTTGCATTTCCGCGTCCACCAGGACTCTGCCCATCTCGAAGAGTTTGTGCCAACCATGACTGTGCCGGCACTGCCCAAACTGGGGATCGAGTACAAGTTGCTCTTTATGCCGACCACGTTTTATAAAGGCGTGTCCCACAACTTCTTTGATATCGACCGCGATGCCAACCTTATCGACGAGAGTCTGCTGGCGCTCTATCTCGGGCGTCCCGACCTCGTGCGCTCTACGCAGAGCCAGTTGGAGCGTGCTGGAGACATACGTAAGGCCGAGGCAATACATGTCGACCATGCTCCTGAAATCGTTGAGAAGGTAGCCCCCAAGCCCCAGGAGACAGTTGTGGCTCCCTTGGATATTGTGGTGCTGAAACCCAACTTCTGGACATACTCCGGCGACTATTATCTCCAGTTCCTGCAGAATTACATTTCTTCCAACTGGTACAAAGGTGGTGAAAGCAACTACTCGATGGTAGGTTCGATAACCCTCAATGCCAATTACAACAACAAGCAGAAGGTGAGATGGGACAACAAACTTGAGATGAAGTTGGGATTCCAGACCTCCAGACAGGATACGTTGCACACCATGCGAGTAAGCGAGAACTTGCTGCGTCTGACGAGCAAGTTGGGATTGCAGGCATCCAGAAGCTGGTATTATACCATCCAGATGATAGCCGCTACCCAGTTCGTCAGACAGTGGAACAGTAACTCCAATGTCGTTACCACCGACTTCTTGGGCCCGTTGAATGTCAATCTCTCTGTCGGTATGGACTACAACGTCAAGTGCTTGAAGGATAGGCTTACCGGTTCCATCCACTTGGCTCCGCTGGCTTACAATTTCCGTTACGTCAACCGTCTTGAGCTCGCTTCTCGTTACGGTTTGGACGAAGGCGAGCACCAGTTGCACAACTTCGGTTCGCAGTTTACGGTCGATTTGTTGTGGAAGTTTGCCGACAACATACGTTGGAAGACCCGTCTCTATGGTTATACTACCTACGAGCGTGCCGAGCTTGAGTGGGAGAATACGTTTACCTTCCAGTTCAACAAGTATATATCCAGCAACATATTCGTTTATCCCCGTTTTGACGACGGAACCAAGCGCAGTGACCGTCATGGCTATTATCAGTTGAAGGAGTACGCCTCTTTGGGCTTCGCCTATTCCTTCTGATGATGCTTTCTTCGGCGTGCTCAGCCCCTCTGCTACTGTTGCGGTGAGCCCGCGTGCAATATTCGCCTGCCATATTGGCAGGCGGTTACTATATATAATAGGTATTAAGACTAATGATGATGAAATCTATAGGCAGCATAATCAAGGGACATCCCACCATGACCGAGAGTACGGTCTATTCCATGTTGGTGATTTGTGGCATATCACATTTCCTCAACGATATGATTCAGTCGATTATCCCGTCTATCTATCCCATCATCAAGGACAAGTTTGAGTTCTCGTTTGCGCAGATAGGCATTATCACTCTGGTCTTTCAGATGACGTCTTCCATCCTGCAACCATTCACCGGACTCTATGCCGACAGGCATCCACGCCCCTATGCCTTGTCCGTGGGCATGTGCTTTACGTTGATAGGACTTCTGCTGTTGGCTTTTGCCGAGAATTATCTGCTCATTCTTTTGGCTGTGAGTGTGGTCGGCTTTGGTTCTTCAATCTTTCACCCCACGGCATCACGCGTAGCGCAGTTGGCATCGGGAGGAAAGAAAAGCCTGGCACAGTCTATATTCCAGGTTGGAGGCAACGGAGGTTCCGCCCTCGGCCCCTTGCTGGCTGCTGTCATCATCTTGCCTTTCGGCCAGTATGCCATATCCTGGTTCGCCCTTGTAGCACTGCTCGCCGCATTGATTATGATGCGTTTGGGAGCTTGGTATAAGGCGCGCCTGGTCTATGCCCAGCACCATCATCTGCCCACTCCGGCATTGAACGACCACATCTCCCGTGGAGCCAAGTATCGTGCCCTGGCGATACTCATTCTGCTTGTATTCTCCAAGTATTTCTATACGTCGTGTATCACGAGCTATTTCACCTTTTTTCTTATCGACAAGTTCGGTATCAGTGTACAGGCGTCGCAGATATGCTTGTTTGTATTCCTGTTGGCCTTTGCCATCGGCACCTTGGCAGGTGGCGTCTTTGGCGATAGGTATGGCCGCAAGTATGTGATATGGTTCTCCATCCTCGGAGCAGCGCCCTTCGCGATAGCCATTCCTTATGCCAGTCTGCCTTGGACCATCGTCTGCACATTCCTCTCAGGCCTCATCATCGCGTCGGCTTTCTCGTCGATTGTGGTCTATGCCACCGACCTTATGCCCGATAAGGTGGGACTTATAGCTGGCATCTTCTTCGGACTTATGTTCGGTTTGGGCGGTCTTGGCTCCGCGTTCTTCGGTTGGCTTGCCGATAGGACCAGCATCGAGTTTATCTTCCAGGCCAGCGCGTTCCTTCCCTTGTTAGGAGTCATTGCCGGCTTCCTGCCGAATACGCAGAAGTAGTAATTCGTCCATATCTTTATCAGACGGCAGCAATCCTTAGTGTAGCCGCCAGACACCATTGCCTTGCCCGTGTTTACTGACCGTCGGCAGGATTTCCTCCACAGTCGTAAGGACTTTCCCCCGCAGTCGTCAGGACTTCTCCGTCAGTCAGCAGCTCGTCCCCGTCAGTCTGTCGCCTTTCCAAGCCAATCATCTCCACTTCCAGGACAGTCTGCTGCTCATCCCCGATAGTCAACTGCTCTTCCCTAATTATCGGCCGTCCTTCCCCGTTAGTCAAATGTTCTTCCCCGATAATAGGTTGTTCTTCCGCAACATTTTGCAGTTCTTCCCCGACAACCTAAAGGTGTTTCGCCCAAAGTTGATTTCAAACTGGGAATTCGTCAAATCAAACTCAACAACGTATAACTCGAACTTTTAATTCCGCGTTTCCCGCTCCGCCTTCATCCCTAACGCCATCTCCAGCGCTATCAGTAGATTTCGTACCCTTTACGGTATCAAGGCTACGGCATCGTCAGTAGCGCCAAATGATGTGTTTGCACATATACATTCTTCATCATTGAGTCCGACTGTTACCAACCCCACTTTGCGTACATCCTCGAGGCGAATATGTGTTCCAATAGTAATGCTTGTGATGACAAGGGTACAAAAAAATCCCTGTGACATAGAAGTCACAGGGATAAACTTATGTTTGAAAAATGTATAGCTCGTGATTTACTTCTTGTTGAGAGCCAGGTCGATAGCTACAGCGATAGCCACTGTTGCACCTACCATTGGGTTGTTACCAATACCCAAGAAGCCCATCATCTCTACGTGAGCAGGAACTGAAGAAGAACCTGCGAACTGAGCGTCAGAGTGCATACGGCCGAGAGTATCAGTCATACCGTAAGAAGCGGGACCTGCAGCCATGTTGTCTGGGTGCAGTGTACGGCCGGTACCACCACCTGAAGCTACAGAGAAGTAAGGCTTGCCAGCGAGCACGCGCTCCTTCTTGTAAGTTCCGGCTACGGGGTGCTGGAAGCGTGTGGGGTTGGTAGAGTTACCAGTGATTGAAACGTCTACATCCTCGCTCCAGTTGATAGCAACACCCTCGCGTACGTCGTCAGCACCATAGCAGTTAACCTTGGCACGAGGACCGTCGCTGTAAGGAATGCGCTTTACAACCTCGAGCTTGCCACTGTAGTAGTCAAACTTGGTCTGTACGTATGTGAAACCGTTGATACGGCTGATAATCTGGGCAGCGTCCTTGCCAAGACCGTTGAGGATGACGCGGAGAGGATTCTTGCGAACCTTGTTGGCCATCTCGGCAATCTTGATAGCACCCTCGGCAGCAGCGAAAGACTCGTGGCCAGCCAAGAAAGCGAAGCACTGTGTCTCCTCGCGGAGCAGACGGGCGGCGAGGTTACCATGGCCGAGACCTACCTTGCGGTCATCAGCTACAGAACCAGGGATGCAGAAGCTCTGCAGACCGATACCGATGGCCTCGGCTGCATCAGCAGCTGTCTTAACACCCTTCTTGATGGCGATAGCGGCACCACAAACGTATGCCCACTTAGCATTCTCGAAGCAGATACGCTGAGTCTCTTCGCACATCAGATAAGGATCAACACCAGCCTCTTCGCAGATCTGATTAGCCTCTTCTACGCTACTGATACCATTTGCATTCAGAGCAGCCAGCACCTGCTTCTCGCGGCGCTCCTGGCTTTCATAACTTACTTTTCTAATCATAGTTGTGTATCTCCTTATTCTTTACGTGGATCAATTGATTTAACAACACCCTGCTCAGCAGTTGTACGACCGTAGCGGCCAGTGAACTTCTTCACAGCCTCGTTGGCGTCCATACCGTCCTTGATGGCTTCCATCATCTTGCCGAGGTGTACATATTCGTAACCGCATACCTGGCTGTCCTTGTCAAGGAACATCTTGGTGATGTAACCCTCGGTGAGCTCGAGATAGCGAGTACCCTTGGCAACGGTGCCATAGAGAGTACCAGTCTGTGAGCGCAGACCCTTGCCCAGGTCCTCGAGACCGGCACCGATAACGAGACCACCCTCAGAGAAGGCGCTCTGGCTGCGGCCATAGACAATCTGGAGGAAGAGCTCACGCATAGCTGTGTTGATGGCATCACAAACGAGGTCAGTGTTCAGAGCCTCGAGGATGGTCTTGCCAGGCAGAATCTCAGAAGCCATAGCAGCTGAGTGGGTCATACCAGTACAGCCGATGGTCTCAACGAGACATTCCTGGATAACGCCTTCCTTGATGTTCAGAGACAGCTTGCAAGCACCCTGCTGAGGAGCACACCATCCCACACCGTGAGTGTAACCTGAGATATCCTTAATCTCTTTGGCTTGAATCCATTTTCCCTCTTCGGGGATTGGAGCTGGTCCGTGGTTCGGGCCTTTGGCGACAACGCACATGTTGTCAACTTCCTTTGAATAAATCATGTTGTTCAAAAATAAATATAAAGTACTGTTACTTATTCACGCTTGTCAAGGGCGATACGTTGGTCACGGGCATCCCCTTTTTCAAGCGCAAAGTTATAAAAAACTAAACAAACTACCTAATAATGATGAGGGTTTTTTGTTCTGCCTCATGATTTTTTAGATACCTCAATGGCAAATGCTGCCGTTTTGTCATTCTGAGTTGGCAAACATGACCGCCGCAAGTCAAATCTCAAGGGCAAACACTATTTTCTTGTACCTTACATATTCTTTTTCCGTTTTTTTTGTCTAATTTTGCATCATTATGATAGTAAAAGTCAAAGACGCCGCTCTGGCCAAAGCTGCCGGCGAAGGCATGGATGAGTTTGTGCAGGTAATAGTGGATGCCACCTATGAGGCTATCGGTGGAGAACTTACAGCCGAGACAATGGGGATGCTCAATGCCGACCAGATTACGCTGCTGGCATATATTGCCATGCGCGAAGAAATGATGGATGGTGGCTTTGTCCAGCTTATCCACAACGGTTGGGGACACTTTATCTTCCACAATCCGTTTGACAAGGCTGTGCGTGGTTGGGGGTTGCCTGAACTGTGCAGTCTTATACGCCGTGCGCACAAACTCTATTCCAAGTATCATGAAGAGATAGAGCGTGAGTGTGACGACGACGAGTTTATGGCCATGTTTGAGCGCTTCCCCGAGTTTGACGACCTTGATGACAAGTTTGTTGAGGGCGAAGAGGGATTCACTTCTGCCATAGCCCACTATGTGGATGAGCATCTGGACCGTTTCTGCGAGATAGAGGCTTGACAGATGGTGGTAACGAGTAAGAAAGGAGAATGAAAAAATGAACAAACAAGAACAGGATATACGCAAGAAGAGCCCTGTGCAGATACGCAACAAGAAAGCCTCGTTTGAGTATTTCTTCGTTGATACCTATACGGCAGGCATGGTACTCACCGGTACGGAGATTAAGTCTATACGTGCCGGCAAGGCTTCGCTTGTCGATAGCTACTGTGTGATAGACCGTGGGGAAATATGGGTCAAGGGTATGAACATCAGCCCTTATTTCTATGGCTCTTTTTCCAATCACGAGGCTAAGGGTGACCGCAAACTTCTGCTCAAGAAGCGCGAGATACGTCATCTCGAGGCCGCTGCCAAGGATGTGGGTTTTACCATCGTCCCTATTTTGATTTTCATCGACGAGCACGGTAGAGCCAAGATGGATATCGCCCTTGCCCGAGGTAAGAAAGAGTTTGACAAACGCCAGACTCTCAAGGAAAAGGAAGACCGTCGGGAGATGGACCGTGTAAGAAAACATTTCTAATTGATTTTATTTGAGACAGGAGTAGGCCGAGGCGTATTCCTGTCAGATTGTTTATGGATATAAGACAACTTGTCAAGCAACGCATACTGATACTCGATGGTGCCATCGGCACGATGATACAAGGCTACGGTCTCTCGGAAGGCGACTTCCGCGGAAGGTTGGACTTGCGCGATGATGTACTGTATGTAGGCAACAATGATATGCTGTGTCTTACCCGTCCAGATATCGTGCAGGATATTCACCGGCGCTATCTTGAGGCTGGTGCAGACATGATAGAAACCAATACGTTCTCTTCGCAGCGTATATCCCAGGCCGATTACCACTTGGAGCATCTGTCGGGTGAGATGGCGTTGGCCGGTGCCCGGCTTGCCCGTGAGATGGCCGACCGCTATGCAACGGCAGAGCACCCTCGGTTTGTACTGGGCTCGATAGGTCCCACCAACCGCACGTGCTCGATGTCGCCGGATGTGGCTGACCCTGCTGCACGTGACCTTGACTATGACACACTGCTTGACGCCTATATGGAGCAAGTCGATGCCTTGGCTGAGGGTGGGGTAGACGCGTTTCTGATAGAGACAATATTTGACACCCTCAATGCCAAGGCGGCCATGGATGCTGCGGTGAGCGTGATGGAGCGCCGTGGCATAGAACTGCCCATCATGCTGAGTGTGACGGTGAGCGACCTGGCTGGTCGCACGCTGAGCGGACAGACGCTCGATGCCTTCTTGGCGAGCATCAGTTCGTATCCGGTATTTTCAGTCGGACTGAACTGCTCGTTTGGTCCATCTCAAATGAAACCGTATCTGGAGGAGCTCGCCCGCAAGTCACCTTATTATATATCTGCTTACCCCAATGCTGGTTTGCCCAACTCTATGGGACTATACGACGAGACTGCCGACACTATGGCTCCCAAGATAGGCGCTTTGATAGATGAAGGCATACTCAATATCGTCGGTGGCTGCTGTGGTACTGATGACCATTTTATCGCCCGCTATGTGGAACTTGCTCGTGGCAAGCAGCCCTATGTCCCCTGCGATAGAAGTGAATATCTGCAACTGAGTGGCCTGGAGCCGCTGGAGGTTCGGCAGGGTATGTTTGTCAATGTCGGCGAACGCTGCAATGTGGCTGGCTCTCGCAAGTTTCTCAGACTTGTCAAGGAGAAGAACTACGAAGAGGCGCTCACGATAGCCCGCCACCAGGTAAGTGACGGTGCTATGGTGGTAGACGTCAATATGGATGATGCCCTCCTTGATGCTGAAGCCGAGATGAGCCATTTCCTGCGGCTATTGGCATCGGAACCCGACGTGGCACGCGTTCCGGTGATGATTGACTCGTCGAAATGGAATGTCATCCTTGCTGGCCTCAAGTGTTGTCAGGGAAAGTCGGTGGTCAATTCCATCTCGCTGAAGGAAGGAGAGGATGTGTTTGTCAGCCACGCCAAGGATGTCAAGCGCTTCGGTGCAGCCGTGGTAGTCATGTGCTTCGACGAAGAGGGCCAGGCTACTACCTATGAGCGACGTATCGAGATAGCTCAGCGCGCTTATCACATTCTGACGGAGCAGGTGGGCATGAATGCGTGTGACATCATCTTTGACCCCAACATACTCTCGATAGCTACGGGGCTGGAAGAGCACGACCGATATGCTCTGGACTTCATCCGTGCTACCCGATGGATAAAGGAAAATCTGCCAGGAGCCCACGTAAGTGGCGGAGTGAGCAATCTGAGTTTCTCCTTCCGTGGCAACAACTATATCCGTGAAGCTATGCATGCCGTCTTCCTCTATCATGCCATTCAGGCTGGTATGGATTTTGGTATTGTCAATCCCTCTACGCGTATCACCTATCAGGATATCCCCGAAGACCATCTGCGTATTATAGAAGATGTAGTGCTCTGCCGCCGCAAGGGAGCTGCGGAAGACCTCATTGAACTGGCTGCCCGTCTGAAGCAGGAGCAGGATGCTCTCAAGGCCGGTGGCGCTTTGCCGTCAGCCAATGTGCAGCAAGAGGCTTGGCGAAAGGAACAGCTGGAAGCCCGTCTGCAATATGCACTGCGCAAGGGCATAGGCGATTATCTGGCTGAAGATTTGGCAGAAGCCCTTGAGAAATATCCACGGGCTGTGCAGATAATAGAGGGGCCGCTGATGGATGGAATGTCGGAGGTAGGCAGGCTGTTCGGTGAAGGCAAGATGTTTCTGCCACAGGTCGTGAAGACGGCACGTACAATGAAACAGGCTGTGTCTATACTCCAACCGCATATCGAAGCGGAACGTGACGAGAACCAGACATCGGCAGGGCGGGTAATCTTGGCTACTGTCAAGGGAGATGTACACGATATCGGCAAGAATATTGTTGGCGTGGTGATGGCGTGCAACAATTACGAAGTAATCGACCTCGGTGTGATGGTGCCTGCCGACCAGATAGTGAGCAAGGCTATCGAACTCAAGGCAGACATCATTGGCCTGTCGGGACTTATCACGCCGTCATTGGAAGAGATGGTCTGTGTGGCCCACGAGATGGAACGGGCGCACCTGGATATACCTATAATGATAGGCGGTGCTACCACCTCAGAGATGCATGTTGCCCTCAAGGTGGCTCCGGTCTATGACGGTCCGGTGGTGTGGATGAAGGATGCATCGCAAAACTCGCTCGCAGCTGCGCGTCTGCTTAATCGTGAAGAGCGTGAGGCGTATAAGGCGGAGCTGGACCATCGCTATGATGAACTTCGGAAGAGTTATCACGATGAGCAGCAGAGACTCTTGTCTATAGACGATGCACGGCGGCAAAAGTTGTCATTGTTCGACAGTCACAGTGATAAAAAATAGCCTTATCTTTGGCAGTTTCTTGATTTTGAAGTAATTTTGCAGTGATTTAATAACATAGGATATGTTTCATAAGAAAAGACGTTGGCACTGTCTGTCTGGACAGGAGCCTACTGAACTTGATAAAAAGGTAATGTATTGGGAGCAGAAAGGAAAGCTGGTGCCAACCCGCGATTTGATTAAGACTCCCGAACAGATAGAAGGCATACGCCGTAGCGGTGTGGTCAATACGGGCTGTCTTGACGAAGTGGCCCGCCAGATACATGCAGGTATGAATACGCAGGAAATTGACGATATCTGTATGCAGTATTGCAAGGACCACAATGCCATCCCAGCCTGTCTGGGCTATGAGGGCTTTCCCAAGAGCGTATGTACTTCAATCAATGAGGTTGTGTGTCATGGTATCCCTAAGGAGGAAGATGTCCTGGAAGAGGGGGATATTGTCAATGTCGATATGACAACTATTGTGGATGGCTATTATGCCGATGCTTCACGTATGTTTGTTATCGGTAAGACTACGCCTGAAAAGGAACGTCTCGTGCGTGTTGCCCGTGAGTGTCTCGAGGCAGGTATGGAGGCTGCCAAGCCTTATTGCTTTGTCGGGGATATAGGCCATGCAGTGCAGCGTCATGCCGAGAAAAATGGCTATAGCGTGGTGCGCGACTTGTGTGGACATGGTGTGGGCCTGAAATTCCATGAGGAGCCCGAGGTGGTGCATTATGGCCATCGCGGTCAGGGTATGTTGATTGTGCCTGGCATGGTGTTTACCATCGAGCCCATGATTAATATGGGAACCTATGAGGTGTTTATAGATGCGGATGATCCTTATGAGTGGGAGGTTATTACTGGTGACGAACTGCCCTCTGCACAATGGGAGCATACATTCGTAATGACAGAGAATGGCGTCGAGATACTTACTTATTAAATCTGCATGATATGAGCGATATATATATATTAGGTATAGAGTCTTCGTGTGATGATACCTCGGCAGCTGTGTTGCGCAACGGAGTGTTGCTGAGCAATGTCACCGCTTCGCAAGAGGTGCATCGAGCTTATGGAGGCGTGGTTCCTGAGTTGGCTTCGCGTGCCCATCAACAGAATATAGTCCCGGTTGTGGACCAAGCTCTTCACCGTGCTGGTATTACCAAGGAACAACTGTCAGCCATCGCGTTTACCCGTGGCCCAGGATTGATGGGGTCATTGTTGGTAGGTGTCAACTTCGCAAAGGGATTGTCACGTGCTTTGGATATACCTCTGATAGATGTCAACCATCTTCAGGGACATGTTATGGCTCATTTTATCAAGGAGAGCGATGATGATACCTCCTGTCCGCCGCTGCCATTCCTTTGTCTGTTGGTGTCAGGTGGTAACTCTCAGATTGTACTTGTCCGTGCCTACAATGATATGGAGGTATTGGGGCAAACTATCGATGATGCTGCTGGAGAGGCCATAGACAAATGCTCAAAGGTTATGGGTCTGGGTTATCCTGGAGGGCCTATAATCGACCGTCTCGCACGCCAAGGCAATCCCAAGGCATATCAGTTCTCCGAACCTCATATCCCTGGGCTGGACTATAGTTTCTCAGGTCTGAAAACATCGTTCTTATATAATCTGCGTAAATGGATAGAAGATGAGCCCGACTTTGTGGAAAATCATAAAGAGGATATTGCCGCCAGTCTCGAAGCTACAATCGTAGATATACTGATGATCAAACTGCGCAAGGCTGTACGGCAGACAGGCATAACCCATGTGGCTGTTGCTGGCGGCGTTTCTGCCAATACCGGTCTTCGCAATGCTTTTGAGGAACATGCCCGTCGTTTTGGTTGGACCATCTATATTCCTCGGTTCAGTTATACCACCGACAATGCTGCTATGATTGCCTGTGTCGGCACCTTCAAATATCGTGACCATGATTTTGCCGATATATCTCTGCCGGCTTTCAGTAAAGTGACGTTTGAGTAAGTATTGATTATCAACCCATAAATATAATATATAGTGGAATTAGAAAGCAAAATACTCAGCAAGGAAATACTGCAGTATCTCTATGCTGGAGGAAAGACACTGGGAACCGCCGAGAGTTGTACAGGTGGTCGTATTGCCCAAGTGATTATAGCGGTACCTGGTGCCAGTAATTATTTCAAAGGTGGTATCGTTTCATACAGCAATGACGTCAAGGAACGTCTGCTTCATGTCGATTCCAAATTGATAGAAGAACAGACAGCTGTGTGTCAAGGAGTGGCAGAAGCTATGGTCAAAGGGGCTTGCGATGCCTTGGAGTGTGATTATGCTATCGCTGCTACTGGTATCGCTGGTCCTGGTGGCGGCACTTCACAGATACCTGTAGGTACAATTTGGATTGGATATGGTTCTAAAGACGATGTGCGTACGCTCAAGATAGAAGAGGATAATGGTCGTGACATTAATATAGCCAAGGCAACCAATATTGCTTTGCGTCTTTTCCTCGACTATTATAAGGAGAAGAACCCCATCGTTGATGATGCGGATGCCGAAGAGGTAAAGTAAGCCCATGTCTATGAGTATCACCATCGTGGATGCAAAAACAATAAAAAACCTTAATTTTGAAAAAGTTTAGGGATTTATTTTGTTTATTCCGAAAAAAATTGTAATTTTGCACCCTGTTTGGAATAAGTATCTAATTAAGAATCAAAAATTAAGGATAGAAATGTCTAAGATTTGTCAAATCACAGGTAAGAAGGCACAGTTAGGTTGCAATGTGTCTCACTCAAAGCATCGCACAAAGCGCAGCTTTGACGTTAACCTTTTCAGCAAGAAGTTCTTCTATGTAGAGGAGAATTGCTGGATTAGCCTGAAGATTAGTGCCGCTGGTCTGCGCCTTATCAATAAGGTTGGACTTGACGCCGCTCTTAAGATGGCTGTACAGAATGGTTACTGCGACTGGAAAGATATCAAGGTAATCGCCGAGGGTAACAATGTAGATTAATTTTAAGGTTAGGAGATATAACAAATGGCAAAGAAAGCTAAAGGTAACAGAGTTCAAGTCATTCTCGAATGCACCGAGATGAAGAACAGTGGTCTGCCAGGAACAAGCCGTTACGTGACTACCAAGAACCGTAAGAATACTCCTGAGCGCCTTGAGTTGAAGAAGTATAATCCCATCCTGAAGAAGATGACTCTTCATAAGGAGATTAAGTAATAGGAGATTTAAGCAATGGCAAAAAAAGCGGTAGCTACCTTGCACGAAGGTTCAACTGACGGACGTGCATATACCAAGGTAATCAAGATGGTTAAGAGCCCCAAGACTGGTGCTTACGTTTTTGATGAGCGCATGGTTCCTAATGAGGATGTTAAAGCTTACTTCAAGGACTAATATCGGATAATTACGATAACAATATGGATAGAGCTGTAAGACAAGTTGCTTACAGCTCTTTTTTTGTCCCTAAGTTTCAGACGGATTGTTAGCGTATTCTTGTTATGCGTGGTGAATATAGTTGGTCGGTTTGGGGTTGCTAATCCGTTTTTTCGTTGATTGTTGGGTTATAGAGTGAAGGCTTTATGAATATGCTAATGATTGAAGATGTTGTAGACCATTCATGAGCAAACATGCTATCCGGAGGTAGATTGTGTATGTTTCCTCTTATACCGACTGTTGTTGTCGTTATTATAGGTACTTTTGGAGGCGCGCTGGTTGTTAGTTGCCTTCTTGTCTTTTGTGACATGCTCACGTAGTGTTTGATACGTGTCTACGTGATGTTTGATGCGTGCCTACGTGTCATTTGATACGGGCTTGCAATGTGGCTCAAGACAGCTCTGTGGCATAGTTGTGTTTATTGGTATGTGTCGTTGTGAGTCGTAGCAAGAGTGTGGTTAATCAATTTATCGGCTATTTAGCTGTCGCTTAGTGGCAATAAAAAAGGAGAATAATGTGACTTAATCTCCTTGATTGGGTTATATTTCAAATCGTCTTTTATCTTATTCTGTCTGCCGAACGCACAAGCCTTTCGTCATCCAAAATTCCTTTTCTTGCCAAAAGGTAGCAACCTATAGCGAGAGCGGGAAGCAGCGCAGTGATGTTGATATGGAATGTGCCCATTTTGCTGAATGTGGTTAGGATGGACATAGCATAATAGGCATACCATATTATATTAATGATCACAGCAACCATACACATCTTAGCCTGCTTCTTGCGTGTCTTGTACATGGCGATAGCCATAATTGCCACGGGATATGTGCATAGCATAATGGCGAACAAGGGCCATGAACAGTAGCTGATATTATCTCCTTTTACGAATAATGAATATATACTCATTTCTGTTCCCATACCTTGGGGTTCGATAGTGCCAAGGGGAAAGGTAGAGCAGATGACGGAGACAATAATGGCGAGAAGCAGAAATAATGTTTGTTTGCGTTGTAGCATTATTCGTCTTCCTTTTCTTGTGATGGATCACGCCAGTAGATATTGCCGTCAACAAACTCTTGTGTGGCGAGAAGTGTCGGCTTGGGTAATTTTTCATAGTAGCGTGATATTTCTATCTGCTCTCTGTTTTCAAACACCTCTTCCAGTGTGTCTGTATATGAAGCAAATTCTTGAAGTTTTTTATTCAAATCTTGTTTGATTTCTGCAGCAATCTGATTTGAACGCTTTGAGATGATAGCAACGCTCTCGTAGATGTTGCCAGTCTCTTCGCAAAGATCCATAATGTTGCGAGTTACGGTGTTAACCGGGGCTTTTGATTTCTTGTAATCCATTTCTAATTATTAAAAATATTAATAAGTCATTGTTTTTTATCTATCGAACGTTGGGATGTTTTCGTCGTTGATATGTGCCTTGATGTATTCCTTGCACTTTGCAATGTATTTCTCCGCAGTGGCACGCTCTTTTGAATCTGGGTATTCATTGATGAAACCATAGCATTCGTCTTCTGCATCTTGATAACGCTCAAGTTGCTTTGATGCCACGCTCTGCTGAGCCAACTCATATTTGCTTTTCATGAGCAAAGTGGCAAATTCTTCTCTGAGCTTGCTATAGGGATAATCTTTTAGTGCGTTTTGCGCCGTAATAATGCAAGCCTCGTAGTTGTTCTCACCAGGACCGCAATTTCCGAAATATGGACCGAGGTCATAATAAAGCTGGGCGTTATACAATTCTTTGCGAACCAATTTGTCCTGCAATTCAAAGAGGCGCTGCTGGGCGCTGGCTTTGTGCTTGGCGTCTGGATAAAGGTCGAGGTATTCCTGGAAAGAAGATATAGCTGAAACTGTTGCCGACTGGTCGAGTCGTGGTTCAGGTGTGCTTTCGTATAGGCTTTGACCTATATAAAACTCGGCATTCTCTGCAAAATCACCTTTGGGGTATGACGAGTAATAACGCTTGAAAGTGGCAGCCGCTCCTTCATAGTCTTTACTGTTGTATTGGGCCATCGCAAGCATATAAAGGCTTTCTTGCGCATTCTCAGTTCCCTTGAGTACTACTATCAAGTCGGTCAGCAAAGTTGTAGTGCGTGTCCACTTGCCTTTAGCAAAGCATTCTTTGGCATATTCGTACTTATATGGAACATTGTTGGTCGTGTAGACCTTGTTGAATTCGTTAGCGCATCCTGTAAAAAGGAGTGCTGCGATTATAGCAGCAAAATGTATTTTGTTCATAATCAAAAAATTGTCATGCAAAATTACAATTATTTCCTCTATGGGCAAAGTAAAAAATACAATTTTTAGGAAAAAAACTCTATTATTAGAGATAGTGGTGACATTTTTTATTTAATTTTGCAATTATGAATTATGATTTGGTATCAGATTATGCTCCCACGGGCGATCAGCCCCATGCGATAGAGCAACTTACTGAAGGTATAGACCGCGGTGACAAAGCCCAGGTTTTATTGGGTGTGACGGGATCGGGAAAGACCTTTACGATAGCCAATGTTATCAAGAATGTGAACAAGCCGACCCTGATATTAAGCCATAACAAGACTCTTGCAGCTCAATTGTATCAAGAGATGAAGGGTTTCTTTCCTCATAATGCCGTTGAATATTATGTCTCTTATTATGATTATTATCAGCCCGAAGCCTATCTTCCCTCCACTGATACTTATATCGAGAAAGACTTGGCTATCAACGAAAACATTGACAAACTTCGGCTGAGTGCAGTTAGTGCATTGCTCTCAGGAAGGCGCGACGTGGTGGTGGTGTCTTCCGTGTCGTGTATCTATGGTATGGGCGGACCTGCTTCCATGACCAACAGCATTGTTTCGGTGAAGCGCGGCGAGGTTAAGGACCGCAATGTCTTTTTGCGGCAGTTGGTGGATGCACTATATATTAGAAATGATGTTGATTTGGCGCGAGGTTCCTTTAGGGTAAAGGGTGATACGGTTGATGTGGCTATTGCCTATAGTGACAATATACTTCGCATCAGTTGGTGGGGAGATGAAATTGACAGCATCGAAGAACTCGACAGTGTAGACCTTCATCGGCTGGCTGACTTTGATGATTATCAGATATATCCAGCCAATATATTCGTTACATCCAAAGAGCAGGTGGATGGCGCTGTAAGGGCTATTCAGGACGATTTGGTCAAACAGATTGATTTCTTCACCCAAATTGGAGATGATATCAAAGCGCAGCGTATCAAAGAACGTGTCGAGTATGATATGGAAATGATCAAGGAACTGGGTCATTGCAGTGGAATTGAGAACTATTCCCGCTATTTTGATGGTCGTCAACCTGGCGACAAACCTTATTGCTTGCTTGACTTCTTTCCTTCAGACTATCTGATGGTTATCGATGAAAGTCATGTGACAGTTCCTCAAATCAATGCAATGTATGGAGGCGACAGAGCGCGCAAACAAAATCTGGTTGAATATGGCTTCCGCCTTCCTGCAGCTTTCGACAATCGTCCGTTGCGTTTTGAGGAGTTCCAAGAGATGACCAACCAGGTCATTTATGTCTCTGCTACCCCTGCTGATTATGAACTCATGGAGTCGGAGGGTGTTGTGGTCGAGCAGATAATACGTCCCACGGGGCTGTTGGACCCTGAAATTGAGGTCCGGCCGAGTGAGAACCAGATAGACGACCTGTTGGATGAAATCCTTACGCGCACCAATCGTCATGAGCGTGTACTCATCACTACCCTTACCAAGCGTATGGCAGAAGAACTTACCGAATATCTTCTGAATCATGATGTGCGTGCCAACTACATTCATAGCGACGTAGCTACTCTCGATCGTGTGCAGATCATGAACGACTTGCGTGCCGGTGTCTATGACGTGCTTGTTGGCGTCAATCTGCTGCGTGAAGGTCTGGATTTGCCAGAAGTCTCACTTGTTGCCATACTTGATGCCGACAAGGAGGGATTTCTGCGTAGCCACCGCTCCCTTACCCAGACGGCAGGGCGTGCCGCTCGTAATGTCAATGGCAAAGTGATAATGTATGCTGACCATATCACCGAGAGTATGCAGCGCACGATAGATGAAACTTCAAGACGGCGCTCTATACAGATGAAATATAATGAGGACCATAATATTAAACCACAACAGATAAAGAAAGAAATCAAGCAGACATTGTCCAAGGAAAAGGCTCAGACAACGCGGCCGACAATCACCTACAAACCATACGTGGAATCGGAAGAGCCAGCATTTGCGGCGGACCCAATTATCATAAAGATGACCAAGGAGCAGTTGGAAAAATGTATAGAACGCACAACTTCACTCATGAAAGAGGCTGCAGAACAGCTTGATTTCATTCAAGCCGCCCAGTATCGTGACGAGGTCATCCGCTTGCAGAAGGAATTGGAAGAAAAATGATATAGCAGTAGGTATAGAACTGTCAAAAAGCGTCATGTGGGCTTTTACTGTCATCGAAAGATGTTCCCCATACTGTCCTTTCAATGATGAAGATGTAAAAAATATAGTTAAATACATACATTTGTTTCACGGAAACATATCTTTTTTGTACTTTTGTCATACAAAAATATGTAAATCTTAAGATTATGAAGAAAATACTGATTGCGATTATCGCTCTTTTCCCCTTGCTGTGCTCTGCGCAGAATGTTAAGCCCTTGACGCCTGAACAGCAGTTGGAACAGGCTCAAAAGCAACTTGAAGAAGCCCAAAAGGCAGTAGAGGCAGCTAAAGCCAATGCTCAAAAAGCCAAGCAGGCAGCTGAGCAAGCCAAGGCCAAGGCTGATGCAGAAAAGGCCAAGGCCGATGCAGAGAAAAAACGCAAAGAAAAGGAGATAGCTGAGAAGCAAGCAGCGATTCAAGCTCAGATAAAAAAGGCTCAGGAAGAGGCGGCTCGGCTCAATGAAGAGGCTGAGAAACTGAATGCCGAAGCCAAGAAGATGAATGCAGAGTCTTCTTCTTCAGCTCCACAGCAGAAAGTGGTGGTAACATCTGACCAGACTAAAACTGTAAAGAAGGAAAGTGTGACTCCCGCACCCAAGCAGGAAAAGCCTGCTCAGTATGGCAGTGTCAATGGATGGTCGGCGATCTCTGCTCCTACTCCAACGGTTCGTCAGGAAGTCAAGCCCGAAGTCGATGTAAATACTGAGGTGAAATATCTTGCGGGCGCGGTGCCATTGGTGGATGGCAAGGTCGTTTTTGAATTAAACCTCGATGTTCCTGGTCAGACCGCGAGTGAAATCTATGATAAGGCTTTCGAATATGTCAACAATCTTACCGTAGACGAGAATCAGAAAGATGATTCCCAGTTGCGCAGCAAGATAGCTATTGTCAATACAAACACTCACTCCATTGCCGCAAAGATGTATGAGTGGTTGGTGTTTGCCAATACCATATTGATGAGTGACAAGGCGGAGTTTTCTTATACATTGATTGTAAATTGTGCCGACACCCATCTTAATGTGAGATTGGAGCGAATCTCTTACACCTATGAGCCCAACCGCTCGACAGGATTTACCGAATCGGCCCATAACATCATAGCCGATAAATACGCACTTAACAAGAAGCAGACAAAGGTCGTGCGTCCTTACGGCAAATTCAGAATCAAAACGATTGATCGCAAGGATGAAATCTTCAACGGATTTGTCAACCTGTTTAATTAATCCGATACATTTATGATCATTAATGATAATATCGATCACAATAACCATTTGAAGACTAAACGCCAGTTGCGACTTTTCAAGATACGTAACGTGCTGAATATCCTTTTTATGGTTATTGCGATTGTTGGTGTAGCAATCTACTTTTTGTCAAGTCACAATGTCGGCATTTATGTAATATTGGCAGCTTGTGTATTTAAGTTCGTTGAATGTAGTCTCAGACTTATTCGCTAAGAGATGAAGAAAAAGCTCGTTTTAGCTCTTTTTTGCGCAGTCAGCATATCACTGTCTGCGCAAATAGATAATAATCAATTTGATCAGATTAATCGTGATGTAATGTTGGATAACTCCAACCCGCGTAAGGTCAATCCCGATAGCCTTGGCTCTGATAAGGAAATTCCTAAGGGTATAAAAGTATGGACGGTTGACAAGCGTTTTGGTGATATTGTTCATTCCACGCCCGATACGCTGTCTCATATGTTTATGAACAGTATTTTTACTACAGGATTGAGAGGCGAGTTCAATACTACCGGCAATCTTGGAGCACCGCGTATCAACCGCATATTCATTGACCGCAGTCTGGATGGTAACTTCATCTTTACCAATCCATACGATTTCTTCGTCACGGATGTGAGCAATTTTCATTTCACCAATACCTTATCGCCGTTTACCAACCTGACCTTCAATACCTGTGGTGACCGACTTACAGGCGAGGACCATTTTACGGCTAAGTTTGGTGTCAATGCTGGTAAGCGCCTTGGTTTCGGCTTCAATTTTGATTATATTTATGGCCGTGGTTATTATTCCAGCCAAAGTACGTCACATTTCAACTATACGATGTATGGTTCTTATCTTGGCGACCAATATCAGGCGCATCTTCTGATGTCGACCAATCACCAGAAAGTGACCGAAAATGGTGGTATCACCAATGACGACTACATCGTTCACCCTGAGTTGTTCCCCGAGAGCTTCGCCACACCAGATATTCCTACGGTGCTCAATCGAAATTGGAACCGTAATGACAATCAGCATCTGTTCTTTACCCATCGTTACAGCCTTGGCTTCCATCGTACCGTCAAAATGACGGAAGATGAGATTGCGGCCAAGAAGTTTGCCATGGCAGCCAAGAAAGACCAGGAGGCACGTGAAGCCCGTGAGAAGGCTGAGCGCGACGACGAAGACTTTGATGAAGAGGAGTTTGATAAAAACCGTAAGCAAGGGCAGAAGTTTGCCGGTCGTCCTGACAATGCCCGCATTGCAGGCAACGAGCCGACAGATACGCTGAAGACCCAAACCCAAGAGCGGCTTCAGATTACAAGTAAAGCTCAGGCAGACAGCCTGCTCGCAGCGCAGCAACAGTTGGCTGAAGATACTTTGTGGACCAAGAAAGAGTATGTTCCAGTGACCAGTTTCATCCATACAGTTGAGCTTAACAATTACAGCCGTATTTATCAAGCCTATGAGACCCCCGAGTCTTATTATGCCAATGATTATGAGATGGATGAAAAGTATACAGGAGATTCCATCTACGACAAGACTCGCCATCTTGCATTGCGTAATACCTTCGCCCTGTCGCTACTTGAGGGTTTCAACAAGTGGGCCAAGGCAGGCGTGAAGTTGTTTGCCGCCCACGAAATGCGCCGTTATGTCCTGCCTGAAAAAGTTGGAACCTCTTCTTGGAGTGAGAACAATATATATATAGGTGGACAGTTGAGTAAATTCCAGGGTAGGACATTGCATTATTGTGCATTGGCTGAATTTGGTATGACAGGAGAGGATGCCGGAAATCTGAAGGTGGATGCTTCGGCTGATTTGAACTTCAACCTCTTTGGAGATACTGTGACTCTTCAGGCTAATGGCTTCTTCCATCGCAACACACCTTCATTCTATTATCGCCATTACCATAGCCGTCATTATTTATGGGATAATGATGGCTTGTCCAAGGTCATCCATTCTCGCATTCAGGGTATGCTCAGTTGGGAAAAGACCAAAACCAAACTGCGTGTTGCCTTCGACGAGATTTCCAATTACACATACTTCGGATTGAGTTATCAGATAGGGGAAAATTATAACCGTTTGAACAATGATGTTCATGTGCGTCAGAGCGGTGATGCCATAAGTTTGCTTACCCTTCAGTTGTATCAGGACTTCAAGTTCGGTCCCTTCAACTGGGAGAATGTCCTTACTTATCAGAAGTCGAGTGCCGAAGATGTATTGCCCGTTCCTCAGCTTAATGTGTACTCCAATCTCTATCTTCGCTTCAAAATCGCCAAAGTCTTGAAGTGCGACTTCGGCGCTGATGTAAGATATTTTACCAAGTACTACGCCCCTGATTATGCTCCTGGTCTGGGCCAGTATGCTGTTCAGGAGGGCCCCAATCGTGTTGAGGTCGGCAATTATCCCATCCTCAATGTCTATGCCAACTTCCATCTTAAGCAGACGCGCTTCTTTGTGATGATGAGTCATGTCAATGCTGGTAGTGGCAATAAGATGTATTTTCTCGCCCCTCATTATCCTCTCAATGACAGCATCTTGAGATTTGGACTTAGTTGGAATTTCTATAATTAACCATACAAGTCCAGTAGTTAGCATAGGTATTGTCACACCAGATACGATATCAAACTTGCACCTCGATAGTGGGTTTGATATCGTATCTATCAACCAATAAACAATCTATTTTGTAACCATCATGCAGCAGTTGAACCTCGACATCATGGAATATGTAGAGAATCATATTCTCCCGCGTTATGCTGATTTCGGCAAAAGCCATGGCTTGAGCCACGTTATGCGTGTTATCAAAAACAGTATGGAACTGGCTCGGTTCACCGGTGCTGATATAGATATGGCTTATGTGGTTGCCGCTTACCATGATTTAGGCATGAATGGGCCTCGTGCCATACATCATTTAACTGGCGGTAAAATACTCGCCAGTGATGCGCGGCTCAAAAAGTGGTTCAGTCCAGAACGTATTGTTATCATGAAGGAGGCTGTGGAGGACCACCGCGCGTCAGCCAGTCGCCAGCCTCGCTCCATTTATGGTAAGATTGTTGCCGAAGCCGACCGCGACCTTGATACCGAGGTGGTCTTCAGGCGGGCAATACAGTTTGGACTTGAGAAATATCCCGATATCACCCCAGAGCAACAATGGGAGCGTTTTGTCATGCATATGACCGAAAAGTATTCCGTCAACGGATATATTAAGCTGTGGATACCCAATTCTCCCAATCGAAACAAGTTGAAGCAGATACAGACCATCATTGAAAGCAAGTCCATGCTCCGTGAGTGGTTTGACATGATTTATCAGCAGGAAGTGTCCAAAACCTAAACCGTTCTTGGGAGTAGATACGCCCGGCACAACGGACATCCACATTCTTCTACATGCTGCTACATCTACTTAAAAAGCGAATAGCGAAAGCAAAAAAACAGACAATTATTTTGTATTATCTATGGTTTACATTACCTTTGTATTAAACTAAAAATTTAAGATCGATGAAAGTGCGTTTATCTTTGATGAACTTCTTGGAGTTCGCGGTGTGGGGTTCATACCTCACCTGTATGGGAATCTACCTCGGTAATATTGGCATGGCCGGACATATTGGCGCCTTTTATGCCATGCAGGGTATCGTTTCTATTTTCATGCCCGCTTTGATGGGAATTATTGCTGACCGTTGGATTCCGGCACAACGCCTTTTGGGTATTTGTCATCTTCTGGCAGCCCTCTTTATGTTTGCGGCAGGATGGTATGGTATGGTTAATGGTGAAGGGGCAAGTTTTGCCATTCTCTTTACATTCTATTCATTGAGCGTTGGCTTCTATATGCCCACCTTGGCGCTCACCAATTCCGTTGCCTATTATTGTCTTGAACTCAAGGGCATGGACACCGTCAAGGAGTTCCCGCCTATTCGTGTCTTCGGAACCGTAGGCTTTATCGTTGCCATGTGGTTTGTCGACATCATGGGCTTCAAGAGTACATACGAACAGTTCTTCGTGTCTGGTGCTTTCAGTCTGATTCTCTTCCTTTATACCTTCAGCATGCCTACCTGTCCGCTGAGTGATGATGATAACAAGCAAAGTCTGGTAGACGCTTTCGGATTGCGTGCCTTTGCTCTTTTCAAGCAGAAGCGCATGGCTATCTTCTTTGTTTTCTCCATGCTCTTGGGCGTCAGTCTGCAGATTACCAACGGCTTTGCCACCCCATTTATCGAGAGCTTCAAGTCGCTGCCCGAATATGCCGGTACCTTTGGCGTGAAGTATCCCGTCATTCTCTACTCTTTGTCCCAGATTAGCGAGACCCTCTGCATCTTGATGATTCCATTCTTCATGAAGCGTTATGGCATCAAGAACGTTATGCTTATTGCCATGTTTGCTTGGGTAGCCCGTTTCGCTCTTCTTGGCGCCGGCAATCCAGGTGCGGGTGTCTGGATGTTCATCCTTTCGATGATTGTTTATGGTGTGGCTTTCGACTTTTTCAATATCTCTGGTTCGTTGTTTGTCAACGACAATACCGATTCGAAGATTCGTTCAAGTGCGCAGGGCGTGTTTATGCTTATGACCAATGGTATCGGTGCAACCCTCGGCTCTTTTGCTGCCCAGGCTGTAGTCACTGCCTATACAGACGCCAATGGCGCAACCCAGTGGGCCACCTGCTGGTACATCTTTGCAGCCTACGCTTTGGTAGTTGGTGTGGCATTCGCCTTTATGTTCAGACCACGTAAAACAGGAGTTAAGGCATAATGGACAAAACCCGCCTATACATAAAGGGAGTGACGCAGTTGAGACAATTCGGCAATATAGGGTTGATTGTCCTCACCGACGCCGACCAGACAAAGCATCTTAGCATGCCTTGCAATATGGATAGACTTTATGATTTGGAGGGTTTCTTCAAGAAGCGACATACGTCTGTAGATGCGTTGATATCCGTCTTATGGACCATTATCAGAGACCACACTGGCGCCCCTTACGAGGTGCATGTTACCGATGTGAGTAGTGGCAAATACAGAATGGAATTACAAGATGTCGAAAAATCAATTGCATACAAGTTGGAACCTACGGCTGCCATCACATTGGCAGCCGTAGCCGATTTGCCTATATACATAAGCCCGCAGCTGTTTGACATACAGGGCGTGGATTACAATCCCGACAACGAGAAAATGTCTTTGCCACTCAATGTGCTTAGTTACGAGTTGTTGGAGAATGCACTTCGTCGGGCAGTCAAGGACGAAGATTACAGGATGGCGATGGCCATCAAACAAGAGATGGATAACAGAAAAAAATAAGAAATTATGAAAGAAGCACGGTATTTTTATGTACCCCAGGCGTCTGCTCAGAACGAACTGCCTGCCGAAGAGGCAGTACATGCCTTGCGTGTGTTAAGATTGGCTTCAGGTGACGAGATGTTTCTCATGGATGGAGATGGTGGCATTTACAGAGCCAAGGTCACTATGACTTCGTCCAAGCATTGCTTTTATGAGATTGTCGAGACGCTGCATCCCGGCAAGGCTTGGCTCGGAAACATCCATTTGGCCATTGCCCCAACCAAGATGATGGAACGTATCGAGTGGATGGCCGAGAAGGCCACCGAGATTGGTTTTGACGAACTTTCCCTACTCAAGTGCGCTTTTTCCGAACGCAAAGTTGTCAACACCGCGCGTTTGGACAAGATAGTCGTTTCGGCCATGAAGCAGAGCCGAAAGCCATTCAAGCCAGTTGTACACGAAATGGTTGACTTCAACACCTTTATCCAGCAACCACGAACCGGCCGCAAGTTTATAGCGCATTGCTATAATGAGGTGCCACGACTCGATTTGTTTACCCTGCTTACAGCCGACGGGGCGGCTGAAGACTGTACGGTTCTTGTTGGCCCCGAAGGCGATTTCTCTATCGATGAGGTTCGCGCCGCCATCGCCAACGGTTATCAGTCTATATCTCTTGGCGATTTCCGCTTGCGCACAGAAACGGCTGGTCTCATGGCCGTAACCATGGCTCAGTTGTCTCTTAGGAAATAGACACCTTATTAATATATAACAATGAAGAAGCTCGCATTTTTATTCATTTTGCTGAGCACGTTGATTGTTTCGTGTTCAGACAGCGATGATTATATGGATGCTGTTCCCAAGAAAAGTCCCTTGGTGGTATCCGTTGATTTGATGAAATACAAGGGTATGGATAGCAATGTCTTTATGCGTTCTCTTTTCCATATCCACAATATGACAACCCGCGGCATAGACCTTGCCCAAAAGGTTTATGCCTTTGAGTCTCCCGAAGGTTTTTATGGCCTTTGTTGCTGTGTGTCCGATGAGGACAACCTCAAGGAGCTTATGGGCAAAAACGGTTTCAAACTCACCGATTTCCGCGAATGTACATTCTCCGTTTTGGGCAATTCCTGGGTAGTGGGTTTCAATGCCAAGTCTCTGCTTGTGATGGGTCCCGTCACTGCGGGCGAGCAGCGCAATCTTATGGTTAAAATGGCCAGTTATCTCAAGCAGGATGCTGACAAAGGTTTGCGTGCCTCCGACTTGGTTCATCAGCTTGACTCTATTCAGGAGCCTATGGCTATGGTTGCTGCCATGACTTCCCTTCCCGAACTGATGCGCTCGTCACTCATGCTTTGTGCGCCCAAGGATATGGATGCCAACCAACTGTATTATCGTGCAGGCATTTCTGTCAGCAGCGATTATGTTCAGGTCGATGGAGCCATATTTGCAAAGAACCACAAGGATGATGAGACCATCAGAGATTACCAGCTCCGCCAGATGGATATTCTTCGTGGCAAATATGCGTCATATATAGACGAGCATAACTTTGTGTCAATCCTCTTGAACAGCAAGACAACGATGACGGAGCTTACCCAGGGGAAAAACGATTTTGACAAACTCTTCTCCGCCTTGAACGTTGGTTCTGATATCAATTACGGGAAGATATTTGACACATCTTCGGGAGAGATGCTGGTCAGTGTTCCTACTCATTCCAGCCAACTTCATCTGCTTGTCTCACGGCTGACAGCCGACTGGCATCAGTTTGTACCTGCTGATATGAGCGAGAAGCCTATCGGCGTAGCCGAAGATGGAACTTTCTTCTTGGGCATTCCATATAAGGATGTTGCACAACACGGGAAATGGGATGCAGTGCTAAAGGGAAAAAGGGCAGCCATGCTCGTGAACCTTGCCGAATTGCAGCGCGTAGCACCGCTGCCATTGCTTCAGAGTGTCCACACGGCATTGGGCAACAGACAGTTGATGGTCTTAACAGTAAAATGATGAAACAGATTCGGTTAAAAAGCGTCGTTCCTCATGTCTTTTCCAGTTGTGCTGACCTGAAATCCGATGTGTGGAACCAGGATGTGACCTTGGAAAAGGGCAAGACTTATTTGGTGGAAGCCCATAGTGGCAGAGGCAAGAGCACCTTCTGCAGTTATCTTATCGGTTATCGCCAGGATTATACCGGCGAATTGCTGTTCGACGATACACCCACGACCACCTTCAGTATGCAGCAGTGGGTTGATGTGCGCCGTTCCGGCATCAGCCATTTGTTTCAGGAACTCCGGTTGTTCCCCGAATTGTCTGCCCATGACAATGTGATGATTAAAAACTCTCTTACCCATCATGTTACGGCCTCTCAGGTAAACCAGTGGTTCGAGATGTTAGGCATATCAGACAAGGTGGATACCCCTATCGCCAATATGTCCTTTGGGCAACAGCAGCGTGTGGCTCTTATGCGAGCCTTGGCCCAACCGTTTGATTTCCTTGTCGCCGACGAACCCATCAGCCATCTTGACGACGATAATGCTGCGGTTATGGCATCGCTCATGATGGAGGAAGCACACCGCCAGGGGGCTGGCGTCATCGTTACCAGTATTGGCAAGCACATGGATTTGGATTATGACAAGGTATTCTGTTTGTAGATTTCTAAAGATTGCTGAAAATGAATTTGATTTGGAAGTTACTGAGCAAACATATAAGTAAAGGCCAACTGTTGGGATTCTTCTTTGCCAATCTCATTGGCTTGACCATCATTCTTTTGGGATTCCAGTTCTATATTGATGTGCTTCCCTGTTTCACAGGCGAAGACAGTTTCATGAACGATGACCAGGTGGTATTGACCAAGGCCGTCCGCTCGTCAAGTGTCGTTTCTGGCCAGACCAATCTTTTTTCTCCAGATGACGTCGAAGACCTGCGAAGCCAGCCGTTTGTAGAATCTTTGGGCGTGTTTTCATCCAACGAGTATCATGCCAATGCGACCATGTCGATTGAAGGCAACACAATTTTCAATTCCGAAGTATATTTCGAAAGCGTACCCGACGAATTTGTTGATATCGACAAGAGTCAGTGGAATTATGCTGAGGGCGATAGAGTAGTGCCCGTACTTCTGCCGAGGTCATATATAACAATGTATAATTTCGGCTTTGCCAAGTCCCATTCGCTGCCTACGCTCTCCGATGGCGTTCTTGGTATGGTCGACATCTCTCTCTTTGTTCAGGGAGATGGCAAGAAAGAGGTGTTCACGGGCAAACTGATTGGTTTCTCTAATAAGATCAGTTCCATACTTGTGCCTCAGTCGTTTATGGATTGGACTAACCGCAACTTCAGTTCTCAATCCCACTCCCAGCCATCACGTATTCTTGTCCATTTTGACAATCCTGCCAGCAAGGAGGTTACCTCATATCTCGAAGACCACGGCTATGAGGTCGACAGCGACCAGATGAACAATGAGAAGACTGCATATTTTCTCAAGTTGGTTGTAGCTCTCGTTATGGTTGTCGGCGCTCTCATCTCTGCATTGAGCTTCTACATCCTCTTGTTGAGCATCTTCTTGCTCGTCCAGAAGAATGAGGACAAGCTGGAGAACCTGCTGTTGATAGGATATACCACGCGCTCCGTAGCATGGCCCTATCAGATGCTTACCCTGGTGCTCAATGTCGGCATACTTCTCGTTTCCATCTGTGCAGTGTTCATATTGAGGGGGTATTATTATGATTATTTGTTGGCATTGTCACCCTCGTTGGACAAGTCGTCACCGATGCTCATGATTGCATTAGGTGTAGGTGTCGTTTTGCTGCTTTCAATGCTCAATTTTATCGTCATTCATAACCGTATCCAACAGATCTGGTATAGTAAAAGGCGAAATAACGGCGTTGTATCATAATTTTAACGCGCTCTTTATGATTAATTAAAAAAAAATACCTATATTTGCACCAAATATTAACAATAGTTACTACGCTGAGTAGTATTTTAACTTAACTTTTATAATATGTTGAGACGTTTAACCATTATTGCTTTAATGATGTTGGCCTTTACAACATCGATTATGGCACAAATTACGACTTCAGGTATTAATGGTAAGGTTACCTCTCAGGGTGATGAGGTTATCGGTGCTTCAGTTACCGCAACCCACCAGCCATCTGGTACCGTGTATCGTGCCGTTACTAATGTTCACGGAAGATTTAACATTCCGGGTATGCGTCCTGGCGGACCCTATAAGGTAGAGATATCTTATATTGGCCATCAGACCAAGACTTTCAACAAGGTTAGCTTGTTGTTGGGTGAATCACAGAACCTTTCTTGTTCGTTGGAAGAAGATGCCAAGATGCTCGACGAGGTTGTCGTTGCTGGCAAGGCAGGTCTTAATGCCACCAAGACAGGTGCGGCACAGAGCATCAATGCCACACAGATAGCCAATATGCCTACCATTACCCACAGCATCGCCGACATTGCGCGCCTTAATCCCCAAATCAATTCAAATGAGCAGGTGGGCTCTATGTCTTTTGCCGGTACAAATACCCGTTACAACGCTTTCCAGATTGACGGTGTAATGAATAATGACGCTTTCGGTCTTACCTACAATGGTAGTAACGGTGGTCAGGCTAATACACAGCCTGTTTCGATGGAAAGCATTGAGCAGATTCAGATCAACATCGCTCCCTTTGACGTTCGTCAGAGCGGTTTCACCGGTGGTGCCATCAATGCCATTACCAAGAGTGGTACCAATACCTTCCATGGTAGTGCTTATATCTATGGCAACAACGAAAAACTCGTAGGTCGTCACTTCCTGAACCATGATGGAACTTACGCTGCACCTTATTCTAAAGAGAGCGAGTCTTTGTTCGGTTTCACTTTGGGCGGTCCCATCATCAAGGACAAGCTGTTCTTCTTCGCCAACTTCGAGAGCTCAGACAAGTCATATCCTAATGACTATGGACTGGGTACCGGTGGCTCTAAGGTAGATGCCGATCTGGCTGTGAAGATTCTTGACGCTGTCAAGGATATGGCACAACGACAGGGTTATGACTACAATGGTGTCTATGCCAACCCCGATATGCGCACTTGGAGCAACAAGGCAAGTGTGAAGCTCGACTGGAACATCAACGACTTCAATAAGTTGTCTGTTCGCTGGAGCTATGTCAACGCCCGTTCTATGAAGGGTGGCGGCGGTATCGCTACTCTGAACACTGGCGACCACATCTATGAGTACAAGTCCAATACCAATACCATCATGGCCGAGCTCCAGTCTCGTCTCAGCCCTGTGTTGAGCAATGAGCTTCGTGCTTCTTATGTAATGGTTCGTGATGCTCGTACTTCTGGTAACCCATTCCCAGCCATCCAGATTTCAAAGGTAGGTAATAACAATGGTTCTGTAAACATCGGTAATGAGTACAACTCAATGGCTAATGGTCTTGACCAGGACGTATTTACCTTCGAGGACAACCTGACATGGTATAAGGGCAACCATACCATCACTATGGGTACACACAATGAGGTGTATAGCTTCTCAAACCTCTTTATCCCAAATCTCTTTGGCTCATATTATTTCCAGAATCCCGATGATTTCTTCAGCTATTATGAAGGTTTCAAGGCTGGCACTCCCGGTATCGGTAAATATATCAACCAGTATTACTTCCAGCAGGCCAATGTAGACGTTACAGGCAATGCCCGTTGGAGAGCCAAGTTCGGTTCTGCCCAGTTAGGTTTCTACATCCAGGACAAGTGGGATATTTCTAACTCTCTGCAGCTTACCTATGGTCTGCGTATGGACCTCCCCTTGTTCTTCGATACTCCTTCTGAGAATGCTCCATTCAACGCGTGGGCTGCCCAGAACGGCTATGGATACAGAACCAATAACAAGCTCAACTCTACACCTATGTGGAGCCCCCGCGTAGGCTTCCGTTGGGATAAGGACAACAAGCACAAGCTCATCGTACGTGGTGGTGTGGGTATCTTCACCGGTCGTGTACCTTTCGTATGGCTGAGCAACAGCTTCTCCAATACCGGTATCCAGATGTCTTCTTACAATGTAAAGCGCAACGATAAGATTACGTTGATTCTGGACCCCAACAAGCAGGCAGAGAACGGTCACCTGCTCAACGCCAGCAGCGGTAACCAGACCATCAACGTCTTTGATAAGGACTTCAAGTTTGCCCAGAACCTTCGTGCCAACCTCGGTGTAGATTTCAAGGCTCTTGGCATCGACTGGACTGCGGAGGCAATCTACAGCAAGACACTGAACGATGTATATTATCAGAACATTGCTTATGCTGAGACCGGCAAGACATTTGGCGACGTGACAGGTATGTATTGGGACAATCGTCCTATGTACGAGCGCGTGACCAAGGGTCTTCCTTTCTCTAACATCTATGCTCTTAAGAACAGCAACAAGGGTTATTCTTACAGCCTCTCACTGAAGGCAGAGAAGAGTTTCGACTTCGGTCTTGACCTTGCTGCTTCTTACACCTTCACACAGTCTAAGAGCCTTTGTCCTGCCACTTCTTCTCAGGCTGCCAGCAACTGGAACAACACCTCTACATATCGTTTCTCCAATGCTCCTGAGTTGGGTTACAGTGCCTACAATCTGCCCCACATGATCAAGGCATCTGCTTTCTACCGTTTCCACATTGCCAACAATAAGAACTTCACCACTACTATCGGTGTTATCTACCAGGGCAGAAGCGGTTCACCTTATTCTATGTTGTATAGCGGAGACCTCAATGGCGACAACGGTCGTGGCAATGACCTGATGTTCATTCCTACTGACGAGCAGATCGACCTGATGCCCTTCAAGGCTCAGGGCAACTATACCGAGGAACTGCAGCGTCAGAACCTGAAGGCATGGTTGGCCAAGACTCCTTATCTCAAGGATCATCGTGGCGAATACTTCAAGCGCAACGCAGACAACCTGCCTTTCGAGAACCACTTCGACTTCCACGTAGCTGAGAAGATGAGCGTGAAGGTGGGCAAGCAGGTACACTCTCTCGAGTTGTCTCTTGACATCCTCAATGTGGGCAACCTCCTCAACAAGGATTGGGGCCGTACCTACGGAACAACTTATTCTAACGAGTTGATTTCTCCTCTGACCTACGATGGTGGCAAGTTCCAGTTCCTCAGCACTCCAGACTATGTCATCAAGTATCCTCAGTCTTACTACAGCCGTTGGCGTGGTCAGCTTGGTCTGAAGTACACATTCTAACGCATAAGACTAACTTCATTATAAATAAGCCTTTCGGGAGCCAGTTTCCTGAAAGGCTTATTTTATTCTTTCATTGTCGAATAAGCGTCGCGCTTTGCCCCTATCTTCTTCGCTTCTCGTGACAATAATGCCTCGATGGCAATAATCTTGTTTTCAGGGTTTGAAATTGTTGTTGCCAATCGCGCAACATGCGATGCTAACCTTGATTTCCTGATTTCATGCTTTGCATTTACTTTATAACTGCCCACGGCATACTTTGATGTCTTTACGGTCATTGGCTTGCAGGCTTGCATGGTGTCGGCTATAGCCATATCCAGTCCAGTGGCAGGGGAAAAGCAAGCGAAGTCGGTCTTGCGCCGTCCACTATTTAGCATTTTAGTTGATACGTTTGAATATTAATTAGTTTTTTGTTTTGTTGTTATCTTCAAATATAGTAATTTTGCATGAAGAATTAATATATATCTTTATGTATAGAACAAAAACATGTGGCGAACTTCGTCTTGCCGATAATGGAGTCGAAGTTACCTTGGCTGGTTGGGTGCAGAAAGTACGCAAGATGGGTGGTATGACCTTTGTCGATTTGCGTGACCGTTATGGTATAACCCAGCTTGTTTTCAACGAATCTGTTAATGCTGCTTTGTGTGAGCAGGCCAATCGCTTGGGTCGTGAATACTGCATCCAGGCTAAGGGTGTTGTCGGTGAACGACAGAGCAAAAATGATAAGATTGCTACGGGTGATATCGAAATCCTCGTGTCTGAGCTCACTGTGCTCAGCCCCAGTGCTGTGCCTCCCTTCACCATCGAGGACAATACCGACGGTGGCGACGACCTGCGTATGAAGTACCGCTATCTCGACCTTCGACGCAATGTGGTGCGTAGCAATCTGGAGCTGCGTCACCGTATGACGATACTTATCCGCAACTTCCTCGATGCACAGCAGTTCATAGAGGTTGAAACTCCAATACTTATCGGTTCTACTCCTGAAGGCGCCCGCGACTTCGTGGTTCCCTCTCGTATGAATCCCGGTCAGTTCTATGCTCTCCCTCAGAGCCCTCAGACCCTGAAGCAGCTCCTTATGGTTGCAGGCTTCGACCGCTATTTCCAGATAGCCAAGTGCTTCCGCGACGAGGACCTGCGTGCCGACCGTCAGCCCGAGTTTACTCAGGTCGATTGTGAGATGAGTTTCGTAGACCAGGAAGATGTTATCTCTCTGTTCGAGGATATGTGCCGCATGCTGTTCAAGGAGGTTAGAGGTGTAGACCTTCCCGCCAAGTTGCAGCAGATGACATGGCATGAGGCCATGCGCCGCTTCGGTTCCGACAAGCCCGACCTGCGTTTCGGCATGGAATTTGTCGAGCTCAAGGATGTATTTGATGGCAAGGCAGACTTTGCCGTGTTCAACGAGGCTGCCTATATCGGTGCGATTTGTGTGCCCGGTTGTGCCAACTACACCCGCAAGCAGCTTGACGAACTCACCAACTTCGTAAAGCGTCCTCAGGTGGGTGCAAAGGGTCTTGTGTACATCAAGTACAACGAAGATGGCTCGGTAAAGAGCTCTGTAGACAAGTTCTATGGCGCAGGAGTGTTGGCAGAAGTCAAGGAAAAGACCGGTGCCAAGGATGGCGATTTGGTTCTGATACTGAGCGGCAGTCCTGCCAACAAGGTGCGCACACAGCTCTGCGCACTCCGTCTTGAGATGGGTGAGCGTCTTGGCTTGCGCGACAAGAATAAGTTTGAGTGTCTGTGGATAGTAGACTTCCCACTCTTTGAGTGGTCAGAAGAGGAGCAGCGTCTCATGGCAACCCACCATCCCTTCACGATGCCCAACCCTGATGATATTCCTCTCTTGGATGAACATCCCGAGCGCGTGCGTGCCAAGGCTTATGACTTCATCTGCAATGGTATCGAAGTCGGTGGCGGTTCGCTCCGTATCCATGACTCCAACCTTCAGGAGAAGATGTTCAAGATATTGGGCTTTACCAAGGAGAGTGCAGAGGCTCAGTTCGGCTTCCTGATGAACGCCTTCAAGTATGGTGCACCTCCCCACGCTGGTCTCGCTTTCGGTCTCGACCGCTTCGTCTCTATCATGGCTGGTCTCGATTCTATCCGCGATTGTATCGCCTTCCCCAAGAACAATTCTGGACGTGACGTGATGCTCGATGCGCCTTCCCAGCTGGCTTCCAAACAGTTGGAAGAACTTAAAATCTCCGTTGATTTGAGTCAAGATTGATAAAATAAAATTACAAAAGTTCTCGATTTTGTCATATTTTCGTACATATATTTGCTGGCAAGTCGATAAATTGTTATCTTTGCATTACAAAAAGTTACAAGATAGAAAGATTGAATGACGTAAGGTTAAATATTTACTAAATTATGACAGAAAAGAAAACAACAAAAGCTGTTGCAACCAAGAAGACTGCAACGACAAAAAAATCAACAGTTAAGAAGGTTGCTTCGAAGAGTGTAGTTGTACTGACAGCAGAGAACGTAGGTTTCAAGGCTGGTGATGTATATCAGGCTCTTGCAACAGCAGAGAAGGCGCTGACAATAGCAGAGATTGCCAAGTTGGCCAACATTACAGAGGATGAAGTCCTCGTAGGAATGGGATGGCTTTTCAAGGAAGGCAAAATCAAAGACGAGGACAACAAGGTTGCTCTTGCATAAATTTAAGTATATGAAGAAAGGGTCACACTTACTTTCAGTTAAGTGTGACCTTTTTTAATGATTTCACATGAATTACGAGAAAGTAATCATAGACCTTTTGTTTGCAGCCGGAGAGGATGGGCTTGCTGTCAAGGACATCTCACGCTATGTCTTCAATGCAAACAATTCCTTTTTTCAGCCTCTCGATTATAATCTCGTCCACAAACAGGTTTCCTCTTATCTAATACGCAACTCCAAAAAGACCGATTCTGTCATCAGAAAAGGTACGCAAAGAGGAACGTATTGTCTGAATCTCAATTCTGAAGTGTTCCGACAGTTGCAATTGCAGTTTGACGAACTCCAGCAAGAAGAAACCTCACCTACATCAGAAGAAGACACGTCGCTGTCTCTATTTTAGAAAATATTCACCCTTTTCTTTTTCCATTTGAAATTATTTTCATACATTTGTAAAGTTATACTAAATATGAAAATAATGAGTAAGAGTAGCAATCACCTTGTGATTATGGCTGGTGGCGTGGGTAGCAGATTCTGGCCAATGAGTACATCCGAGAGACCTAAACAGTTTATCGACGTGTTAGGTGTTGGCAAATCATTGCTTCAACTCACTTACGAGCGTTTCAGTGGTTTCTCCCCAGAGAACATTTGGGTGGTTACCAATCAGAAATATGTAGAGCTGGTGCATCAGCAGCTTCCTGAAATCCCCTATGGGAATATCCTGCAAGAGCCATGTAGGCGAAATACAGCTCCGTGTATAGCCTATGTGAGCTGGCGCATCAAGTCAAAGGACCCCAAGGCCAATGTGGTGGTTACTCCCAGTGACCATATAGTGACCGATGTCGAAGAGTTCCGCCGCATCATCAAGCTCTGCATGGACTTCACCCAGGATTCTGATGCCATCGTAACCTTGGGCATGAAGCCCAACCGTCCGGAGACGGGTTATGGCTATATCAAGGCCGACCTGAGTGTCAGTTCTTTGCGTCAGAAGAAAATTTTCCGTGTTGACAAGTTCAAGGAGAAACCCAATCTTGAAACCGCTCAGGAATATATCAAAGAGAGCGACTACTTCTGGAATGCCGGTATCTTTATCTGGAGTGTCAGCACTATCGTCAACGCATTCAGAGTGTATCAGCCCGCAATAGCCAAGATATTTGAGAACCTGATGCCGGTCTATGGAACGGCAGATGAGCAGCAGATGATTAATGCAGTCTATCCAGAGTGCGAGAATATCTCTGTAGACTACGCAATCATGGAGCGTGTTGAGGAAATCTTCGTCTGCCCGGCCGACTTCGGTTGGAGTGACTTGGGCACGTGGGGAAGTCTGCAGATGCAGACCAAGCACGACCTCTATGGAAATACGCTCATCGGCGAGAAGATTGAGATGTATGAAAGTCACAACTGTGTGGTGCATACCTTGCAGCAGAAGCAAGTGGTTATCCAGGGGTTGGACAACTATATCGTAGCTGAGAAAGATGGTGTGCTGTTGATTTGCAAATTGTCAGAAGAACAGCGCATCCGCCAGTTTAGCGGCGAAGGATAATCAGGGCCGATACAGTGGCTTGATAAAATAGAAAAAGCATCAATCCAAGCGGGATTGATGCTTTTTCTATGGTTGATAATGCTTATTTTCTTTTCTTAAGAAGCCATTTGGCTACGAAGTATACGATGGCAATGCCCACAAGGGCGATGATGCCCAACTTGATATACTCTCCATATTCCATAATCTTGTCGTTGAGTTCCTGCTCGGGAACCACTGAGTGCAGATACCATCCCAGCAGTGCCAGGATGCAGTTCCACAGACCGGCGCCGATGGTGGTGTAAAGGATGAATTTCCAGAATTTCATCTTGGAAAGACCGGCGGGGATAGAGATGAGGTGTCGTATGCCAGGGAGCAGTCTGCCGGTAAGTGTGGCGATGACTCCGTGGTCGTAGAAGAACTTCTCGCTCTTCTCTACCTTTTGCTGATTGAGCAGGCACATGCGTCCCCACTTGCTGTTGGCAAAGCGATAGATGATTGGACGCCCCAAGTAATAACCTGCAAAGTAATTGATAGTAGCACCGCAGTCGGCACCTATCGTTGCAAACAGTATGACAAGAAATACATTGAGGTTTCCTCCGGCTGCATGATAAGCTGAGGGCGATACAACCAGCTCTGACGGTACGGGGATAACGGTGCTCTCCAGCAACATCAGGAAGAATATCGTTCCGTAATTCAGGTTGCCTAATAGTGATGATAACCAGTTCATTTTATAAATTTGTTTTTGATGAATTCGTATAAATCAGTAAATGGTATATTGGGGTGCAGTATGTTGGAAAATACGATAGAGACTTCAGCAGGATTGACCTCGCATCCCTTGCGGAGGGCGTAGAGGAATTCATCCGCGCGTCCCATCTTGGCACAGCAGGCTGCGTTGTAAGCCCAGCCGTCGATGGGGTTGTCATCCTGGTTTTCTATCGTGATGCGCCTGAGGGCATCGTAGGCCAGGTCATACTCCCCATTGTCATAGCAGGCTGTACCTATCTGATAGATGATGAATGGGTCATTGTCGGACAGGGTAATGGCGGTCTCAAATTGCCGTAATCCTTCATCGGTTTCTCCAGCGTCCATATAGATATACCCCTTGATGACATGGAGGTCGGCGATATTGTTTTTGGCAGTGTTGATGCAGTTCTCAATGACCAAGAGAGCTTTGTCTCTTAGCCCCATAGAAGACAGGAGCAGTGCTTTCTGCTTGGAAATATCTATAAACAGCGAACGGTCACCGTTTGCGAGAAGGATAGCCTTGTTGTAATGAATCAAAGCCTCTTCGAGATTGTTCATCTTGACGTAAGTTGAACCGATAAGTGACTCTACATATCCGTCATTGGGACGCAAAGCGCTGTAGCGATGATAGAAATCAAGCGCATCAGCAAGTTGGCCTAACGTGAATTGGCAGTTGGCCTTTGCCAACAAGGCATCTTCGCACTGGGAGTCAATCGCAAGGGCGAATTCGCTGCTTTGCAGGGCTTCAGAGATTTTTCCATTAAGATACTGGGAAGCCGTAAGCTGCGTCCAGTAATAAGTGGAGTAGGGGTCTTGGTCCACCAGCTGCATGTATAGCTCCTCTGCTTGGCTATACTCTTGGTTGAGTAGGTAGCAACGCGCCGATGTCTCGCGATAGTCTTTACCTGATTTGTCGTCGATAAGCTCTATCCATTTCCGGGCACAGTCAAGAGCGTCGTAGTCCAAGAACAAATTGACTACGTCATAAACATAATCGGCTCTTTCGCGAGGAGACAAGTCGTCAATGCCCATGCGGAGATACTCGTCAGCCTCTTCGGGTTTGCCTTCATGGATAAGGATCTCAGCATGTAGATATTTGTAATCATAGTCAGATGTGTCTATGATTTGTTGGGCGTAATACTTAGCCTTTTCTACGTCGTTTTCTCTCAGAAGAGCGTATCGGGAACGGAAAAGGAGCGGCTCTACAGCACTGGGGAAAGTGTAGATCGCCCTGTCAATGGTGCTGAGCGCCTTCTCGTCACATTCGTGGTACTGGTAGTACTCGGCAATGTCCGTCAGGTCTTCTGGGTCAAGATAGAAAGGTTCTCCCTGACTCGTAGATTTCTCATAACGGTCAAGGAGAACCTTGAATTTGTCGGTTTTAAAATAAAGCTCTTTATTAAAATCGATCATTTACTTCTTGTTCTGTTTTGCCCAAGCATCCTTCAAGCCCACGGTCTTGTTGAATACAGGATGCTCTGCTGTCGTGTCGGCATCGGCCATGAAATAACCTATGCGCTGGAATTGCAGATACTCTCCCGGCTGCTTGTTGGCTGCATATTCCTCTACGTAGCAATTGGTGCGTACGCGCAGAGAGTCTGGATTGAGCAGCTCGTGGAAGTCGCGCTCGTCGGCAGAGGGGTTCTCTACAAAGAAGAGGCGGTCGTACTCTCTTACCTCTGCCTGGATGCAGTGATCGGCGCTAACCCAGTGGAGTGTACCCTTAACCTTGCGGTTGGCACCTTCCAATCCGCTCTTGCTAAGAGGGTCGTACTCTGCAAAGATTTCTGTGATATTGCCCTCTGCGTCCTTCTCACAGCCGGTGCATTTGACGATATATGCGTTCTTGAGACGTACCTCCTTGCCAGGAGACATTCTGAAGAACTTCTTGGGAGCATCCTCCATGAAGTCTTCACGCTCAATCCACAGGTGCTTGGAGAAAGTGATGTTGTGTGTACCTTCCTCGATGTTCTCGGGATTGTTGACTGCTTCCATCTCTTCCTGCATGTCGTCAGGATAGTTGGTAATGGTCAGCTTGACGGGATCCAATACGGCAGAGACACGAGTGGCCTTCTTGTTGAGGTCATCGCGAACAGCTGCCTCAAGCAAAGCGACGTCATTAAGGGCATCAAACTTGGTGTAACCGATTGAGTCTATGAAGTTGCGTATACTCTCAGGAGAGTAACCGCGACGGCGCATACCACAGACTGTAGGCATACGAGGGTCATCCCAACCATTTACGAGATGCTCGTCAACCAGGGTGTGCAGCTTGCGCTTGCTCATTACGGTATAGGTAAGGTTGAGACGGTTGAACTCAATCTGGCGTGGACGGTTGTCCTGCAGGTTGTCGTCGCTGCCGTCTTTCTCTTTGAGGAAGTCGATAAACTTGTCGTACAGAGGGCGATGGGGAACAAACTCAAGTGTACAGATGGAGTGGGTAACGCCCTCAAAGTAGTCGCTCTGACCATGAGCAAAGTCATACATGGGGTAGCAATACCACTTGGTGCCAGTGCGGTGGTGGGGAGTATGGATGATGCGATACATAATGGGGTCGCGGAAGTGCATATTGGGATTGGCCATGTCAAGTTTGGCACGCAATACCATGCTGCCTTCAGTGGCTTCGGGCGTATTCATGAACTCGAACAGACGAAGGTTTTCCTCTACGGGACGGTCGCGATATGGGCTGGCGATACCTGGGGTTGTAGGAGTGCCTTTCTGCTGGGCAATCTGCTCAGAGGACTGCTCGTCAACGTATGCCAAGCCTTTCTTTATCATCCAAACAGCAAATTCCCACAGCTTCTCAAAATAGTCGGAAGCGTAATAGATGTTGCCCCAATGGAAACCTAACCACTCAATGTCGTGGAGGATATTCTCAACGTATTCATTGTTTTCTTTGCTGGGGTTGGTGTCATCAAAACGGAGGTTGCAGACACCATTGTACTTCTCGGCGACACCAAAGTCCATGCAGATGGCTTTGGCGTGACCTATATGCAGATATCCGTTAGGCTCAGGGGGGAAACGAGTCTGGATACGGCCTCCGTTCTTACCTTCGGCCAAGTCCTGCTCGACGAGTTGTTCAACGAAACTTAAGCTCTTCTTCTCTTCAACTATATTTTCTTCTTTAGTTGTCATAGTGATAATTGTTTAATTTAATGCAAAGATACTGCAATTCAAGCATAATACAAAGGGTTCGACTTATTTTTTCATCCCTGCGGCTATACATATTTATATATAAGTGGCTGCGATGCTTTCTTTCTGGCGTCTGATGCATCTATGGCTTGTTAGCGCAGCCTGGGCGCGTCCCTTTATGCTCATTCATGTAATATATATCCCTGTCTGAAAGGTATTCCTTATTCAGACAGGGATATGAGAGGAAACTTCTGACATGATAATGTCTGCGTTTCGATTGGATTTAGTCTGTTTTTAATAGCTTCGGGCAATCAGCACACGACACTTGCTGGGCTTGCCGGTAACCATATCCACGCCCGGAGTCTGCTCGTAATCGAAGGGCACGCAGCGTATGGTTGCCTGGGTGTCTTCCTTGATTTTGGCCTCGGTCTCGGCTGTGCCGTCCCAGTGGCAGAGGAAGAAGCCGCCATCTTTCACGCGGGTCTTGAACTCCTCATAGTCGTCACATACATATACGTGGGCGTCGCGGAATGTCTTGGCCTTGAGGAAGATGTGCTCCTGAATGTCCTCGAGCAACTGCATCACGTGTTCTACGATGCCGTCAAAGCTGACGGTCGCCTTTTCAAGTGTGTCGCGACGCATAACCTCGATAGTATTCTCTTCGTAGTCGCGTCCACCCATAACCAGACGCACGGGCACACCCTTCAATTCGTAGTCGGCAAACTTGAAGCCAGGGCGCTTGTTGTCGGAGTCATCATACTTGACGCTGACACCGAGTTCTCTCAGCTTGTTGATCACGGGGCTCAGCTTATCACTGATGGCCTGCAGCTGTTCGCCGCCTTTGCTGATAGGTATGATAACCACCTGGATAGGAGCGAGCTTCGGAGGAAGTACCAATCCGTTGTCGTCGCTGTGGGTCATGATGAGCGCACCGATAAGGCGGGTAGACACACCCCAGGAGGTAGCCCATACATACTCAGGCTTGTTATCCTTGTTCAGGAAGGTAACGTCAAACGACTTGGCGAAGTTCTGACCAAGGAAGTGGCTGGTTCCGCTCTGCAAAGCCTTGCCGTCCTGCATCATTGCTTCGATGGTATAGGTGTCCAATGCGCCTGCAAAGCGCTCGGTTTCGCTCTTTACGCCCTGGAATACAGGTACGCCCATCCACTTTTCTGCGAACTCGGCATATACATGCAGCATCTTCTGAGCCTCTTCTTCGGCCTCTTGGCGAGTGGCGTGGGCTGTATGTCCTTCTTGCCACAAGAATTCCGATGTGCGCAGGAATGGACGCGTGCGCATCTCCCATCTCATCACGTTACACCATTGGTTGCACATCAAAGGTAAGTCACGGTAAGAGTGAATCCAGTTCTTGTAAGTATTCCAGATGATGGTCTCAGAGGTAGGACGGATGATGAGTTCTTCCTCCAACTTGGCGTTGGGGTCCAATACTACGCTGTTTCCGTCGTCGCTTGACTTGAGTCGATAGTGAGTAACAACCGCACACTCTTTGGCGAATCCCTTTACGTGTTCAGCCTCACGAGAGAGGAATGATTTGGGGATAAGCAGAGGGAAGTAGGCATTCTGGGCACCAGTCTCTTTGAACATCTTGTCGAGCTGGGCCTGCATCTTCTCCCATATAGCATAGCCATATGGCTTGATAACCATACATCCGCGTACCGCTGATTGTTCTGCCAAATCGGCTTTTACCACTAAGTCATTGTACCACTGACTGTAATTGTCTGCTCTCTTGGTGAGCTCCTTCAGTTCTTTAGCCATTTTATATCTTTTGTTTGTTTCTTTGTGCTTGGGGTGCATCAGGTCAGACTTGTGCTGATTACCTTGATGCGCCTGATTATTGCCTCAAATGTATTTATATTCAACAATATTGTGCAAAATTACGAAAAAAACTCCTCAAAACGCATAGAAATTTAGAAAATCATTATATCTTTGCAGTAAATAATATAAGGTGGAAGGTCGCAGTGCGACTTTTTGATACCAGAAGTGATAAACAAATGTGTGGTCCATAAGGACTGATATGCTAAGACAAGGATAATAATTAAAATTGATGACAAGATGAGACTCAAGATTACAGCACTATTATTGTGTGTACTTACTGTGCTTGGATGTGAGACCAAGCAGGGAACCGGAACTCTCGTTGGAACAGGTGGTGGTGCCGTGTTGGGTGCCATTATCGGTAAGATAGCTGGCAATACTGCCGTTGGTGCTGCCATTGGTGGCGTTGTAGGAGCGGGAACCGGTGCAATCATTGGCCGACATATGGACAAGGTGGCCGAGCAGGCCAAGGCTCAGGTGGAAAATGCCAAGGTTGAGCAGGTGACCGACAAGAATGGTCTTTCTGCCGTCAAGGTGACTTTTGACAGTGGCATTTTGTTTGCTACCAATAAGTCTGACCTCAACGCCACATCCAAGAACGAGTTGGCAAAGTTCTCTAATGTGCTGAAGCAGAACACCGACTGCTATGTAGATATCTATGGACACACCGACTCTACAGGCAACGACGGAATCAATATCCCTCTTTCCAATTCTCGTGCACAGAGTGTGGCCACTTATCTGAGACAGTGCGGAATCAGCGATGTCCAGATGAAGAAGGTTGAAGGCTACGGCAGTTCTCAGCCCGTTGCCGACAACTCTACAGCCAGCGGACGCCAGCTCAATCGCCGTGTAGAGATTTATCTGTATGCTTCACAGGCAATGGTAGATTCTGCCAATGCCGGTAAACTCAATTAAATCAACATTATTATTAAGATAAGGGCACACCGGTTATGGTTTGTGCCCTTTATTTTACTCACCAATGAAAATTCTGTTTAAGTACATCCGATGGATTTCCGGTCTGTTCTTCGCCTCCACCATCCTTGCGGTCGTTTTCTACCGTTTCGTTCCCGTCTATCTTACACCTCTAATGATAATAAGGTGCGTTGAAACCGGAACATTGACGATACACCATCACTGGGTGCCGTTGGACGAAATGTCTCCCCATATGCCTGTGGCGGTTATGGCCAGCGAAGACGGGCGTTTTCTGCTGCATCATGGCTTCGATTTCGATGCCATCGAGAAGGCTGCCGTCCATAATATGACCAACAAGCACGGTCGCAAGCACGGAGCAAGCACTATCACTCAGCAGACGGCCAAGAACGTCTTTTTATGGCCGGGAAGAAGTTGGGTGAGAAAAGGTTTCGAGGTCTATTTCACGGCTTTGATAGAATTGCTGTGGAGCAAGCAGCGCATTATGGAGGTCTACCTCAACTCCATAGAGATGGGCAGCTCCATCTATGGTCTGGATGCGTGTGCCGAGTACAACTTTGGCAAGACCGCGAGCGAGTTGACGCGCTCCGAATGTGCCCTCATCGCAGCCACATTGCCCAATCCGCGCAAGTTTAGTTCCAAATATCCGAGTGCATATATGCGTAAACGGCAATCCAGGATTAAGCACGAGATGCGGTATATACCCTCGTTTCCCAAAGAGGGCGAAGACTACAATCCGCAGACAAGTTCGGGTGGAATCTATTCTACCAAATAACTGAATTACATCATACTTATGGATAAACTTCTTGACAGTCTCAATGACAGCCAGCGCGAAGCGGTGGTTTACAGCGATGGTCCCTCATTGGTAATAGCTGGTGCAGGTTCGGGCAAGACACGTGTGCTCACCTACAAGATAGCGTATCTCCTGCAGCAGGGCTACGAGCCGTGGAGCATATTGGCTCTGACTTTTACCAATAAGGCTGCGCGTGAGATGAAAGAACGTATTGGCGCCTTGGTGGGTGCCGATAGGGCCAGGTATCTGAATATGGGAACTTTCCACTCTGCCTTTGCCCATATTCTGCGCCGCGAGGCAGAAGCCATCGGCTTCCAGCCCAACTTTACCATCTATGATACCAAGGACTCGCAGAGCCTGGTGAAAGCCATAGTCAAGGAAATGAAGCTGGATGATAAGCAATATGCCCCTGCGACCATCTTTTCCGCAATTTCAAGGGCCAAGAACCGCTTGATATTGCCCAAGCAGTATGCCGACGATATCGAGTTGCGCGACAGGGACAGGTTCGCCAAAGTAGACCAGACTTATCAGATTTACGCTGCATATCAGGACCGTTTGCGCCAGGCCAACGCCATGGATTTCGACGATTTGCTCATCCATACCTACCTCTTGTTCAAAAACAACGGGGATATCTGCCGACGCTACGCCGACAGGTTCAGGTACGTGCTGGTCGACGAGTATCAGGATACCAATTCGGTGCAACAGCAGATAGTGCTGCTGCTCACCAGCGAGAACCAGAAGATATGCGTAGTGGGCGACGACTACCAGAGTATCTATGCCTTCCGAGGTGCACAGATTGACAATATCCTCAATTTCCAGCGTATTTACAAAGACGTGCATATCTTCAAGTTGGAGCGCAACTACCGTTCAACGCCCGAGATAGTGAATGCCGCCAACAGTCTGATGAAGCACAATCAGTATCAGATTGACAAGGATGTCTTCAGCAGCAACGACAATGGCGACAAGGTCACTTATCGCCAGCTCTACAGCGATAGGGAAGAGGCTGCCGTGGTGGCTAAGACCATACGCAGCATTATGCGTGACGAGGGGTGCGACTACCGTGATTTTGCCATCCTGTATCGCACCAATTCGCAGAGCCGCATCTTCGAGGAGGAATTCCGTAACGACAATATGCCTTATCGTGTCGTGGGTAGTACCGAGTTTTTCCAACGCAAGGAAATCAAGGACGTCATCGCCTATTACCGTGTGGTAGTCAACCCTGCCGACGAAGAAGCCGTCAAGCGTATCATCAATTATCCGACTCGCGGCATAGGCAATACCACGCTGCAGAAGATTATCTCTTGTGCCCAGAGTTGTGGTGTGAGTCTTTGGACTGTGCTGGGCAATCCGTTCGCTTATCAACTTGATATCAACCGGGGCACAATGGCCAAGCTCGGCGCTTTTGTCCAGCTTATCGAGGGCTTTATGGAACACCTCGCCGATAAGGATGCCTATGAGTTGGGCGATATGATTGTAAGGCAGAGCGGCGTGTTCGACGACCTCTACCGTTCTACCGACATAGAAAGCCGCTCGCGTCAGGAGAATCTTGAAGAGTTGCTTGGCAGCATCAATGAGTTTGTCGAGTCGAGAAAGGAGGAAGGCCAGGACGACCGCGTGTCTTTGCCTGATTTCCTACAGCAGGTGTCGCTACAGACCGATGCCGATACCGACGACAACGATGATGACCGCATCAGTCTGATGACCATCCATGCCGCCAAGGGCTTGGAGTTTGCCACCGTCTTTGTTGTGGGCCTTGAGGAGAAGCTGTTTCCCAGTCTGCGCTCGTCCAACTCGTTGAAGGAACTGGAGGAAGAGCGACGGCTGCTCTATGTCGCCATCACCCGTGCGCGGAAGCATTGCTATCTTTCCAGTGCCAAGAACCGCTGGATGTATTCACAGATGGAGATGACAACGCCCAGCCGCTTCATCCGCGACATATCGAGCGAGTTTCTTGATGTGGTCTCGTCGGGCCGAGGTGACTCTGGTGGCGGCGCTGCCTATCAGGGTCATGCCCGTAGTGGTTATGGTCGTAGGGATGATGATTCCTGGCAGAACTCCCGTCCGGTGGGAGGGCAGTTTGTGGCAGATCGGAAACCCAAGATTACCCGTCCGCATCAGCCCGAGACAGCTGTAGACCCCTTCTCCGAGGGCTTCAAGCAGAGGTATGTGGCGCGTGGCGGCAATCTGCGTCGACTCTCGTCGGCTCTGTCCAATGGCGGTCGAACCGTGGCCCCATCGGGTGCACCCCAGTCCGCCCCCGCGGCTCCCGATTGTGCTCTCAGCGTGGGCACAGTCATAGAGCATCAGCGTTTTGGTGTTGGTCGTGTGGTCCAGATTGATGGCACTGGCGAGAATACCAAGGCCACAGTAGATTTTGAGAACACAGGGCGCAAGCAGCTTCTGCTCAAGTTTGCCCGATATACCATCAAGTCATAATAAATAACCAAATAAGCCTAAAGACTTTCGTCTTCAGGCTTATTTGGTTTATTGCTTAGCATGGGCAAGTGCTTCTTCTTGCGAAGCCATGCTTGTTTTCTTTTCTCGTATTCCTCTCGATGACGTTCCAGGAAGTTGTCAGCCATTCTTATTTGAATTTAGAGTAGATGATGCTTATCTTGACTGGCGAGTCTGCACCGTCTGTACCCTTGACCAGTCGTGTGCTGGTCAGCGACATGTCGTGTACCACGCTGGCTATCGTCTGTCCGCCTGTGGTGGCATCTGTTCTGTACGCAATCGACACCGGTATCAGCACCACCTTGTTCCAGTCGGCATTGTTGCGGTTCTGGTTGAGATGATTGATGAGGCCCGAGATGTTGTTGAACGTATAAGAGTTGGTAGACGATGTATAAGTGGCCAGGAACGTCGACTTGTAGTCTACAATCTTGTTGTTCTCAAAGAAGGAGCGCATCTCCGACTTGGGAATGATGAGCAGTGTGGTCGGAGCACCAAGCGCATACTTGCTGGTGGTGGTGTTGTTGATGCGCTTCAGCGTAATCTTGGCAGAAGAGATATACTCTTTGTCGTGACCGGCGAATATCTGGTCTATGGGCAGGGTCATCTCGGTGAAGATTCCGGCGGGCGACTTCAGATAGGTGCAGCTGTTGTCGTTGGCCAGCTGTGCGATGTTCTGGCTGTTGGTGATGGTCGAAGTCTGCAGCACCTCTTCAGTACCGGCAAACGATACGACGCCTTTCATTACACTGTCGTTGTATACGTATTGGAAATATAGATTGAGCTGACTGCTGCCGATATAGGCCATCGAACCGAGACCACCGGTATTCTCAAAGAAGAAGCCAGGCACCACATTGTGGATGAACGTATAGTCGTTCTTGAAGTCGGCGGGATTGGCAAAGTACTTTCTCAGGATATAGGTACCATAATTCTTGTATTGGTTGCCGTTGCGGTCGGTGTATTTGTCGTTGAGCAATACACGGATGTTGGTCTGGTAGTACTTGTTGTTTCTGATGCTGTCTACCTCACTTTGGTCGTAGATAGTATAGGGTCTGCTTACCGAATAAGCATTGGACGCGATGAGACCTTCGTTGTGGGGATTATAGTCAGAGTAGTAGTTCTTACCCTCGTTCATAGGCTTGTCCATTTCGTAGACACGCATCTTCATCGGTGTGATGGAGTCGCCGTAATAGCCTGAAGGGAACAGTCGGATTTCACAAGAGTCGGCAATGATTTCGCCGTTCTCAAGACTGCGGATGCTGTCTTTCTTGGGGAAGGAGAAGCCTTCGAGGCAGTTGAACTGTATCATGCAGTCGCCGGTAACGTAGGAGCCGGTTTCGGGGTCTCTTACTTTTCCCAGGTATGCAGTGATGTTGCGCGAAAGTACCGAGCCGGCAAGTACCGAGCGGGTAGAAACAGAGAAGGTATCGGTCTTGATTGCGATGTCGGCGCCGCCGATGATGGTTTGGCCGATGTCGTCGGTGGTGTTGTCACAAGCGACGAATGTAATCAGCGAAATGAGCAGACCGAGAGTATATCCAATTTTCTTCATTGATTGTTACATGTAATTAGATGAGTGTGTCGAAGAAGTCAGTATATGCCTTGGCATAGTCTTCTCCGGGATAGCGGAGCAGGGGACGCTGCTTGTCCTCTGCATATTTGATGAGCGACTCGGTGATAGGTGTCTGGCCCTCGATTACTCCGTCGGAATAGTCGATGGCAAGTTTGCCTAACTCAATCAGGTCAAAGTGGTCATCGTATGGCTTCAGCAGTTCTTCGTTGGCCTCCTTGAACTCGAGGGTCTTCTTGAAGTTCTCGCCGAGTATGTTTTTGAGCTCGTTGGGATACAAAGCCATGGCAACCTTGGTATTGGCGAAGGTGGGCTCGTCGTGGTAGGCGGTTTTCACATAGAAAGGAATGACGGCCGACATCCATCCCTGACAAACGATGAGGTCGGGCGACCAGCGGAGCTTCTTGACAGTCTCCAGCACACCGCGGGCAAAGAAGATGGCACGCTGACCATTGTCGGTGTATTCATTGCCGCTTTCGTCCATGGCCATCTGGCGCTTGGCGAAATAGTCTTCGTTGTCAATGAAGTATACCTGTATTCTTGAAGTGGGTATTGACGCAACCTTTATAATCAGTGGATGGTCGGTGTCGTCGATGACCAAATTCATTCCAGACAGTCTGATAACCTCGTGGAGCTGGCCACGGCGCTCATTGATGACGCCCCACTTGGGCATAAATGTGCGTATCTCAAAGCCGGCGTCTTGAGTCATGCGAGGTAAGTCGCGGCCAATGACTGACATTGCGGACTCGGGGAGGTAAGGATTGATTTCCTGGTTGACGAATAGTACTTTCTTTGCCATAATATGTGTATTAATGCATTTTATGTGTTTCCACATTTGGCTGCAAAGGTACGAAAAAAAAACGGGAATAGACCCTTTTTCTTCTAAAATCAAACAAAAGCAACCCTAAAATTGGTTAATTTTCAGTTAATTGCTTGCTTTGGGCCGTTTTTGGTCGTTTCTGGAACATCAATTATAGTCGTGCGCTCCGCCTTTGCTTTCGACATGGGAATTGTGTCCGGCAGTGCAAGCAGAGGCATCGTTTCTGTGCCGGAATCCGGCGATTTTAGCATCGTGTAGGCAGAGAGCTACTCCGACGAACATAGTGTCGCGTCGTCAGCGGATGGCAGCTCTGTGCAAGGTCGTAAAGGCAACATGCTCCTGATGGCTTTATAGTTTATTTCAAACTGTGATACGGTCATTTCGCGCTTTGCAATCATTGTTTCCAATCACAATTTCTCTATTTCCAACTTCGCTTCTTCTTTATACTTGGTCGCTGTCATGATAGACTTTTCCGCCAGGCTTTCATCGTCGTCCTTCTCTGCCTCGTCTGTTATGGCGAAATCTGCCGCACGCCTCATTGCGATGCTGTCTTTCTCGTCATAGTCTCTGGTTGTCGTGACGGTTTAGAGAAATGGCTTCAGGCTTCTCATAACCAATGATATTGCTATTGCCAATATAATCACGGAGTTTCTGAAAATAAATGAAAAAAGGCATGGACAGTCTGCTGACTCTCCATGCCTCTTGGCGGTAGTATTGTTGTTCTATTATTCTACGACAACCAGTGCGTCTTCTTCCAGTACGGCCTGTCCGGGCTTCACGCAGATGGCAGTAACCTTACCGTCGGCCTCGGCCTCGATGTTGTTGGCCATCTTCATAGCCTCAAGCACTACCAGAGTGTCACCGGCCTTTACTTCCTGACCCACCTCTACACAAATCTGAGTGATGGTGCCAGGCAGTGGGGCCTTGATAGCATTGGAAGTGTTCACGTTGGTAGCTGCGGGTGCGTCGTCGGCAGCTGCCTCTACGGGCTGTCCCAGCACTACCTTCTTCTTCTCAGGCTCGGCTTCCTTTTCTATCTGTACCTTGTAGCTCTCGCCGTTTACGGTGATGTCAGCCACATTGTTCTCGTCTATAGCGGCAATGGTAACTTCGTACTCTTTGCCTTCTATGGTATATTTGAATTCTTTCATTTTGTCTGTTATGGTTTTGGTGTTACACCTAAGAACTTCGCATTCCACAAAGTGTGACGTGGCTTGATGGTAATGATACCTGGCTCCTTGTCATGCACGTTGTTGCCGCTGTATTCATAGAGTGCCATGGCGATGGCAGCATAAACATTTTTGTCCATATTCGTTTCTCCTTTGATTACATTGGCATACAGCCATGTTTCTTTGCTGGTAATGACTGCTTCTTGGTAGCCAGCTGAGCCAGACCGCGACATATACGGAAGCGGGTGTTGCGAGGCTCAATCACATCATCAATGTAACCATACTGGGCTGCCTGATACGGATTGGCAAACATCTCTGTGTATTCCTCTTCCTTCTCGGCCAAGAATGCGTTTACATCCTCGCCTGCCTCCTTCTTGGCTTTGGCCTCGCGGGCGCACAATACGGCTACTGCACCGCTGGCACCCATTACGGCTATCTCTGATGAAGGCCATGCGAAATTGAGGTCAGCACGCAGCTGCTTGCAACCCATTACGATGTGCGAACCACCATAGCTCTTGCGCAGTGTGATGGTAATCTTTGGCACTGTAGCTTCGCCGTAAGCGTAGAGCAACTGTGCTCCGTGCAGAATTACTGCATTATACTCCTGTCCTGTACCAGGAAGGAAACCGGGTACGTCTACCAGTGATACGATTGGAATGTTGAATGCGTCGCAGAAACGTACAAAGCGTGCACCCTTACGAGAAGCGTTTACATCGAGCACGCCAGCGTATGCAGAAGGCTGGTTGGCTACGATACCCACGCTCTGGCCGTTGAAGCGAGCAAAGCCGGTGATGATGTTCTTGGCGAACTTGGGCTGAACCTCAAAGAAATCTCCGTTGTCGGTAATGGCTGTGATGACCTTGTACATGTCGTAGGCCTGGTTGGGGTCCTCGGGGATAATCTCGTTGAGCAGGTCGGCCTTGCGGTCAATGGGGTCGTCGCACTCGCATCTAGGTGCTTCTTCCATGTTATTGGAAGGAATGTAAGACAGCAGTGCCTTAATCATATCCATGCACTCCTCCTCGGTCTTTGCGGTAAAGGTGGTCACACCACTCTTGGTGGCATGTACGCTGGCACCTCCCAGATGCTCGGCGTCAATGTCCTCGCCTGTAACGGTCTTTACTACCTTCGGGCCGGTAAGGAACATATAGCTGGTCTGCTCCTTCATGATGATGAAGTCGGTAAGAGCGGGTGAATATACGGCTCCACCGGCGCAGGGACCAAGAATGGCGCTAATCTGGGGAACTACTCCTGATGCAAGGATGTTGCGCTCGAAAATCTCGCCATATCCGGCAAGCGCGCAGATACCCTCCTGGATGCGGGCGCCACCAGAGTCGTTCATGCAGATAACGGGGGCTCCCATAGTCATAGCCATATCCATCACCTTGCAAATCTTCTGTGCCATGGTCTCAGAGAGAGAACCGCCATTTACAGTGAAGTCCTGTGCATATACATACACCAAGCGACCGTCGATGGTTCCGCTTCCCGCAACCACACCATCGCCCATATACTGCTTCTTGTCCATGCCGAAGTTGTGGCATCTGTGGAGCTTGAACATATCGTACTCCTCGAAGCTGCCTTCGTCCAAGAGCATGTCTATACGCTCACGAGCTGTATATTTGCCACGTGCATGCTGCTTTTCGATTGCCTTTTCGCCACCTCCAAGACGTGCTTGCTCGCGCTTCGCAATCAGCTCTTTGATCTTTTCTACTTGTTTACTCATAATCGAATATCTTATGTTTTCTATTGTCTAAACTCGTGCAAAGTTACTAATAAACATTCAAATCAGAGAAAAAAAACATATTTTAATTCATTCCGTGGTTATTTTCTCTTATGATGAACGAGGTAAGGTTGGAGATAAGTGACGTATTCGCTTTCAAAGTTAGGAGTCAAGATGCCGTTACCGATGGCTTGCTCTATCTCATGGATGCTCCAGTATCTACCTCCGTCGAGCTCGTCGCGGTCAGGGACAATCGTGCCGCGATAATGGCACAAATAGACGTTGACCAACTCGTATTCGGTCGTGCTTTCGTAGGCGTAGCGGGTGACGAACTCCGGCACAAAGTCGCTTATACCTATCTCTTCTTTTACCTCTCTGCGTAGGGCGTCTTCGATGTGTTCGCCCAAGTCAACATGACCTCCGCATGCGGTGTCCCATTTTCCAGGCTGGATATCCTTCCATTCGGGACGGCGCTGGAGGTATATGTCCCCGTTGTCATTGATTACGTGCAGATGGACCACTGGGTGGAGTATCTTGCAGCCATCGTGGGCGTGGCCTCTGGATATGGTGCCGAGGAAGTGGCCTTCTTCGTCAACGATGGGGAACAGTTCGTATCGATTGTCTTTCATTGTCGTGTCTCAGAGCTTGTCAAAGAAAGTGAACATGCCATCGAACGCACGACCGATGTCAACCTTGCGGTCGAAGATGCCAAAGAACGCACTGCCGCTGCCACTCATCTGTGCATAGATGGCTCCCTCCTGATACAGGCGCTGCTTGATGTCGGCAAGTTCGGGATGCAGGGCAAATAGCGGTTTCTCAAAATCGTTTGTGAGTTCGTCGCGCCAAGTCTCGATGGGCTGTCTGACAATGTCGCGACAACACTTGGCTGGCATTTGTGGGACAATGTGGGCAAAGGCTTCCTTCGTAGAGATGGCAATGTCTGGTTTGACGATACCTATGTAGTAGGTTTCAAGCGCATCCCATGGCCCGTCGGTCGGTTCGAGTATCTCTCCGATACCCGTGGCATACGACGGCTCGGCTGTGATGAAGAATGCGCAGTCGGCACCCAATCTGGCTGCATAGCGCTCCATCTCTGCATTGCCCATATTCAACCTGAACCGCTCGTCCAGCAGACGTATCATGTAAGCAGCATCGCTCGAGCCACCTCCAAGTCCTGCCTGAGATGGTATCTGTTTGAAGAGGTGGGCGTGGATGCGTGGAAGGTCGTAGTCCTGGGCAATCAGGTTGTATGCCTTGACTACCAGATTGTTTTGCTCGTTACAGGCAACGGGGATACCATAGATTTTGAGGTCGCATGCAGTGTCTATGGGAAATTCGTCATCCATGCGTTTGATTTCCAAGGTATCGGTGAGCTTAGTGGGGTAGAACACCGTCTGGAGCTCATGATACCCGTCGCTCCGCTTGTTTACAATATTGAGACCAAGATTAATCTTGGCGCAGGGGAATGTAATCATATCGCAATCATAATTATTAGCGTTGCAAATTTAGTTAAAAATAATTATTCGTACGCTTGATATGAGGAAAAAAGTGTTGATGGATACCCTAAAAAGTCATTTCTCCACATCTTGCCCAGCCTCCTCTGCGGATGTTATAGTGCTTATGGGGCGGGGTGATATCAAAGAAAAGCCGCAATGTACGACCAGGGTACATTGCGGACATAATCTTGCGGCAGCCGAGGACAGCCCCCCGGACTATAGAGCGGTCAACGCTCACAGTCGGGGCTATAAATCGCTACTTTTATCACGCCCTCTTCCTTGTTTTCGAATATCCGGTACGCCTCTTCTATCTCGCCGAGGGGGAAGCGATGAGTGATAAGCGGCGTGGTGTCAATCTTGCCTTGCTCGATGAGACGGAGTATCTCTTCGCAGTCGCATCCGTCTACGCCACCGGTCTTGAAGGTGAGGTTTTTGCCATACATATCAGGTAGGGGCAGGGTCTGAGGTTCGTCGTAGAGTGCCACGACAGTGACAATGGCATTGGGACGAGCGCATTTCCAAGCCAGCGCGAAGGTATTCTTGCCTCCAGCCACTTCCAGCACTCTGTCGGCGCCACCGTTGTCGCTATGGAATCTTACGAAGTCCTCGCAGTCTTCGGGAACGGTAAGCAGCACATCGGGGTAATGCTCCTTAACAAAGGCGAGGCGCTCTTCCGACTTGTCGCACACGATGATGCGCTTGGGGTGCTTGAGCATGACGCAGAGCAGTGTGCAAATACCGGTTGGGCCGGCTCCGATGATGAGCACGGTGTTGTCTTCGGATATTTCGCTGATACGTGCAGCCCAGAAGCCAGTGGCAAGTATGTCGCCAGTGAATAATGCCTGTTCGTCTGATACGCCTTCCGGAATGCGGTTTAGCCCTTGGTCGGCCAGCGGAACGCGTACATATTCGGTCTGTCCGCCATCTATCCTGCATCCCAAGGCCCAACCGCCATTGGGTGAGGTACAGTTGTTCACGTAGCCATGCTTGCAGTAGAAACACTCACCGCAGAACGTCTCTACGTTGACCGTGACGCGGTCGCCGACCTTTACTTTGTTCACATCCTTGCCCACAGCCTCGACCACTCCCACCATCTCGTGGCCTACGGTGATGCCCGGAACGGCTCTCGGCACGCTGCCGTGCTTGATGTGGAGGTCGCTGGTGCAGATGCTGCTCAGCGTTACTCTCACCAGAGCGTCGGTAGACTCCTGTATCGATGGTTTCGGTTTCTCGGTCAGGGCAAATCTGCCTTTTTCGATATATGTATATGCTTTCATTATTTAGTAGATGTTTGAGTTATCTGTTCTTCTATGTTGGTGGCATGGGTCTACAGCTCTCTGCTATACCTATTCATATATAGTAGCCACAATCCGCCGCGGCCCACCATAGTCTCTGAACTCGCAGAGATAGATGCCCTGCCACGTACCGAGGTTGAGCCTTCCGTCGGTGATGGGGATGCTGAGGCTGACGCCAAAGAGCGAACTCTTGGCATGGGCCGGCATGTCGTCGGCACCCTCCAGCACATGGTCGTAGTAAGGCTCGTTCTCCCTGACGATGTGGTTCATGATTTTCTCCATATCCGAGCGCACGTCGGGGTCGGCATTCTCATTGATACTTAGTGCGCAGGAGGTGTGCTTGACAAAGAGATTGAGCAGCCCGGCCTTGGGGAGCGGCTTGGGCAGCCTGTCGATGATTTCGCGGGTCACGAGGTGACATCCGCGGTGCTTGGCGGCGAGCGCAAATTCCACTTGTTGTATCATTACTCTTCGCCCTCCACTTTGCATGATACGAAGTGCATGTCACTTTCAGCCTTCTCGCGAGGGAAGGAAAAGTAGGTGCAAGTGGCTTCGGTGCAGATGTTGCCGGCCGAGTCGGTGAGCGTCGCGTCGATGACGACGATGTTGCGCCTCTGCTCGCGTATGTGTGCCCTGATGGTAAGCTCCGTGTCGTCTGTCGATATTGGCCGCTTGTAGCGGGTTTCCATTTTCGATGTCACACCGGTGGTCTGCAGCTTGCGCATGACCACCCAGCCGCATACTTCGTCGAGCAGCAGCGCCTGTATGCCTCCATGCAGGGTGTTGAGCCACCCCTGATAGTTGGCTGATGGCTTCCACTTGCTTATGATGTCCTCTCCGTCCTCATAGAAACAGAGGTGTACGCCGAAGGGATTGTCTGGGGCACAGCCGATGCAGTTGTAGCCTTCCATACCCGTCCATGGGTTTATAATCTTTTTGATGTCCATAATGCTTTTTGTTAGAGTTGGTTACGGCGCCATTGTCTCAGCCGCTCGCATGACATGCAATATGCCCTCAAGGGTTTCGTTTGCCTTTCCGCAGCGCACGTTTGCGTTTGTCGAGATGGCTGCTCTCCTGTTTCCGCTCGCTTATGCTGCCACGGCGACGGACTTGGTCATGACGAAGGCTAACTCGCCATGCCCATTCAGGCAGACGATGACAGAAGCCACCACCGACCGCCATCGCTGGGCGATGCTACTCGGCGGCATTGATAGCGTCAAGTATCTGCTCGGCGTGTATTTTGGTCTTGATTTCCTTGGGAGTGAAAATCTTTTCGATGATGCCCTCTTCGTTTACGAGATACGTAGTACGCAGGATGCCGATGGTGTGACGGCCACAAGCTACCTTCTCGCCCCAACAGCCGAGCTGCTGCAGCAGGGTGGTCTCAGTGTCGGCAATGAGAGGGAACTGCAGGCCGTGGGCATCGGCAAACTTCTTCTGGAGAGCTTGCTTGTCCTTGCTTACGCCGATAATCTCGTAGCCGGCGGCAGCCAGCTCTTCCTTGTGCGCTTGCAGCGAACAGGCTTCGGCTGTGCATCCGCTGGTGTTGGCTTTGGGATAGCTGTAAAGCACTATCTTGCGACCGCGATAGTCGCTCGCTTTAATTTCGTGTCCGTCTTGGTCTATGCCAAGAATCTCTGGAATTTTATCTCCTATAGTCATGGTTGTGGTGTATTGGGTTATAGTTCTCTGACGAAATGGGGGAAGGCCTCGTCGCCCATGTGGGGCGCGTATTCGAATCCTTCGTAACTGAATGTGGTCAATTCTGCAGGGCTGACCAGTTGGTTGTTAGCTATGTATCTTACCATTGCTCCACGGCACGACTTGGCCCACACGGCCTGCATCTTGAGACGGCCGTCTCGCTGTCGCACATAGAACAAGGGATGGATGACTCTTACCTCCTGGCAGACTCTCTTCCAGTCGAACAGATGCTCATATTCTTCGGTCGAGAGGTGTATCAGAATACCGTCGTCCCTCTTCACGCTGTCTATGATCACCTCTGTCAGCCTGTCTTTCCAAAACTGATTGACCGGCTTGTCATTGGTGGCATCTAATGATACACAATGCTCCATGCGATAGGGCACGATACCATCCATGGGACGAAGTATGCCATAGAGAAAGCATGTTATCCAGAGGTGTTTCTGCGCATATATCAGCGCTTCTTCGCCCAGTGAGGCAGCTCTGAGGTGCTTGTATGCCTGCCCGTTGTAGGCAAGTATCGCTGGGAGCTTGGTCGCCCTGGCATAGGCGTGATATCGCTTCAGGTTTTCGGCAGCTATCTTGTGGCTGCAGTCCAGTTGGCGTGCCAGTTCGTCCACGTCCATTCTCGCCATTTCGGCAGCCAGAGTGTCGGCGGTCGATTGGAAGAGTGGGGTAGTGAGAGGTGGTCTCTCCGCCTTATCAAACATGATTTTTGCATTGGCCAATAGTATCTGCATATTCTCTCGCGTGTTCTTTGGATTTTATTTGGGTATGCCCGAAGTCAGCCATACAGGGCTGCAAGTCATCGGTGCATGCACCGAAACTTCGTTCGGCAATACCTTTTTACAAAATTCTAAAAAATCCTTGAAATATGCAAGCAATATGGCCAAAAACTTGACCTATACCATGAAAGATGTCTTCTGCGCCGTAAGGCAGTTCCTGTCACAGCGATGCCAATTCTATAGTATAGTCATCGTAAAATCAGTTTCACAAGGCGAAACTATGAATTCAGACCCGGAACCGATTATTTCGCAGCCTGAAAGAAATAATTCCAACCCCCATTTCCCCACAAAAGCCATCGCGGTAAGTTTGGTTTAGTTTGGCAATAATTTATGGGTGATAAAAGACAATATGAGTTGGCATTTGCTTGGCGTCACAAGTATGGCTGCGTGAATGACTCTCGACGCTCCAACTCCAGTAGTTTCTTCTTGGCATCCAGTCCGCCGGCATAACCGGTCAGAGTATGGTTGCATCCGATTACTCTATGGCAAGGAACGAGGATGGAGATGGCATTGGCTCCGATGACCTGTGCCACCGCTCTCACGGCATTCGGTTGACCGATGCCTACGGCAATGTCCTTGTAGCTTCTGGTCTCTCCGTAAGGAATGTAGGGCAGTGACAGCCACACTCGCTTCTGAAACTCGGTTCCGCAGAGATGCAATGGGATGTCAAAGGTCATGCGGCTTCCTGTGAAGTATTCATCCAGTTGCCCCATGGCCCGTTGTATAACATTCGAACTGCGTCTTGTAAATTGTACACGCATCATCCGCATGACTCGTCTCATATTGCGCTCAGAACAAGGCATGTCGTTCCAGTCGCATAGGCACAATTCATCATCAACAGAAGCCAATACCATCTCTCCGCAAGGCGACTTATAATACTGTAAACAGGCTACGCCTTTTTTCATATTAGTCATTTTATAGTTGTAGTGGGCTGCTAATAGTCTCAATGTGGTTGATAATTATGCGTAATAACCGTAAATGAACAAGCCTTATTGGCATTCGCCTCTAGAGTTATTGGTATAAGTTCCAAGCATACATCAGAAAGACTTTTAGATGCCTGTTGCTAAACAAGTCTTTTATAGAAACAACCTAGTCTTTATCCTGTCGTTTCAGTGTCTCGGTCTCATATGATAATGTCTTGACCATAATTATTCTTTTAAATGATGATTTTTATTAGGAAGCTGGTCAATACTTATAACTGATTTGACTATAATTCTGATTGTCCTTGGAAACAATAATCTGCCGGTCAATCTTCTTGAGCTCAGCTACATGTGAGATGATGCCAATCAGGCGATTTTCATCAGCGAGTTCATAGAGGGTTTTGAGAGCTTGCAGAAGAGAACCGTCGCTGAGCGAATCGAAGCCTTCGTCTACGAATATGGTATCAAGTTGGATGCCTCCTGCAGCCGCCTGAATTTCGTCGGATAATCCAAACGCCAGTGACAGTGACGCCATGAATTTTTCGCCGCCCGAGAGTGAACACACATCACGTTCCGTACCATTATAGTGGTCGAGCACGTTGAGTTCGAGTCCGGTCTGGCCATTGCCGCTGAACGTGGTGCGGCGTCGAAGCTCATACTGGCCGTAAGACATCACCATCAGGCGGGTGTTGGCGCGTTGTATGATACGGTCAAAGTATGCCATCTGCACATAAGTCTCAAGATTGATGCGCTCCTTTCCTGTGAGTTTGCCATTGGCTGTGTCAGAGAGAGCCTTCTTCATCTGATACTCATGCTCCAACGCAGCAAGGTCGTCAATAGTCTTATTGACTTTTTTTATTATGCCTTCATTGATGGTCTTGTTGGCTATCAGGTGAGAAACCAGTTTGTCCTTGGTTTTCTTCTCTGCCTCAAGGCTATTTTTCATCTGTTGTGCTTTCTTTACGTTGGTTGTTGGTGCATCTTTGATTAACTCGGCCAGCTGCTCTATGTTGCCGTTGAGAGTTGCGAGCTCTTTGTCATAAGTCTGTAGTTTCTGCTTTGCGTCTTCGATGGCGTTTTCCAGTTCTATTTTTCTTTTCTTCTTATCAGATAGTATGTTTCTTGCCTTTTTCTCTGATGCGTATACTAGTTCCTTGCGAAGGGATTCCTTCTTTTCGGTCTCCGCGTTATAGGCAGTCTCTGCAGAGGATTTCTTGGCTATGAGTTGGGATCTAGTTTCTGTAAGAGAATGTAGCTTTTCCCGGTCTTCAGGCAATTCCTTCTCAAGTGTTTCCTTGCGCCTGCATTGCACATTAAGCGTAGCCAATTTGGTCTCTATAATCTTAATCTCTTCTGCGATTGCCTTTAGCTTATTGGCAATAGCTATGGTCGCGTCATTTAGATCTACCCCAGGCAATATTGTGGTAATGCGAGACGTCAATGATTCCTTCTTGGTCTGAATAGAGGCAGTCTTCCCTGCCAACTCGTTTGTAAGTTTTTCTACGTTTGCCTTCAAACGATCCTTATGCTGTTCCATCGTGTCAAGCTGGGCTTTCGTTGGTGCCTCGGGTGCCTTGACTGCTGGCAATGGATGGAGTGTAGAGCCACATACGGGACATGGAGTTCCTTCTGTAAGTTTTTCTGCCAGATAACCTGCTTGTTCTGCAATGAACAGGTCATATTTCAGGTTGTACTCCGTTTCGGCGTTCTTGTGATCCTCTTGCGCGCTTTTCACCTTTTCTTGCATAAGCGGTATTTCGCTTTTATCTGCTATATATGCCTCAATGTCTGATTTTAGCGCAGTCAGTTGCTCGCTGTCAGCATCCAATTGGGTCTTATCTGCATTATACTTGGATAGCTCGGCACCAGGTTCCTTGATGTTTTTCAGCTCCCCTTCCTTCTTCTTTATGCTTTGCTCTAGAGAGGCATAATCGGAGTTGCTTTTCGTCAGCTTATCGCTGATGTCGTTAATTTCCTTGTTCTTATCTTTCAGCCCTGCTGCAACCTTGGTCAATTCTGCGTATTTAGGCATAAGAAGTTCCATTTGGGGAATCTCGTTAGCCAGTGCATCTATCTCTGCTTGGCGGGCCTTGGCATCTTCAAATGCCTTGTCAAGTGTAGGCTTTATATTCTTTTCGCGGTTTATCTTTTCAGCGATAGCCATGTCGTGCTTCTGCTTGTTAGTAGAATAATCCTGAACTTTGTCCAATTCCTTGTCAATGTCGAAAATTCTCTGCTGCAGCACTTTGCTTTCAGCCGATAGGCCCTTTTGTAGATTCCCTTCGCTTTTGATAATCTTCTCAATCAACTGGCACATGTCAACCATAGTCATTTCGTTATTCTTGACCTTCATCTTGGCGCTATTAAGTTCTGCAGCCAATTCGTTCGTAGCCAGACAAGTCGCCCCATCGACATATTGAAGGGCGCTCTTGCGTTTGTCTTGAACCTGTATGTCTATTGCATTGGTTTCTTCTTGAAGTCTTTTCTGTAAATCAAGATACACTCCTGTCTTGAAGATAGTTCGGAAAATTTCCGCTCTATCCTTAGTGTCGGCAACAAGTGCCTCCCTAAATTGCCCCTGAGCTATCATGGCTATCTGCGAATACTGCTCAAAAGTGACTCCTAAAATCTCTACAAGTTTATCGTCTACGGGAGTGATGCCAGTAATAGGTGCTTGCTTGTCAATCTGTAGCGTTGCTTCAGAGTCCTGCATAACGGTTCCTTTACCGCGCTTTTTGGGGCGCTCTTGCTTCGGAGAGCGTGTCACGGTATAATTAACTCCTCCATACTCAAAGTGCAATTGCACAAAAGTTGAGGTGTCTGGAGTTGCATATGTAGAACGTAGCATGGTTGTCTCGCGGTCTACTCCGCTTGCCTTGCCAAATAGTGCATATGTGATGGCATCGAATATAGTGGTTTTTCCTGCTCCAGTATCACCGGTTATAAGGAAAAGACCGTTAGAGCCAAACTTGTCAAAGTTGATTTCTACCTTTCCAGCGTAAGGCCCAAAGGCTGATATCGTAAGAATATGTGGGCGCATAGTATTACCGTTTATTAAAGATTTGATCGATGATGTTATTGAGATAAAGGCTTTGTTCTTCAGAGAGTGGCTGAGCATTTTGTTTCTCAAATAAATCGCCAAAAAGTTGTGCAGGATTGAGTTCCTCGACATTCATAGGTTTCCCAATGAGTGTTTGCCCTGCTCTCGTACGCTTGTTGTCATACCGTAGCTCAGTCAGTCGGTGATATATGGTTTTAAGGCGTCGCATACCATCAGGGATGTCGTCTTCATCGGTAAGGGTGATGCGTACGTATGCCTCTTGCAGGTCTGTATCCGCATAGAAATCCCTTGCCGTCAGTTCGTCGTAAGTGCCGCGCAGATCGTACCATTCGTGTAGAGGTGTAAGATACTTCTCTGTTATGTTGATGGGAGAGTTTCCATTGAACTCTATTATGGTTATTGACTTCTTGTCATTGACTTCAGAGAACGAGTACTTAAGCGGAGAACCACTGTAACGGATATTCTGTTTCCCACAAAATTGTGGACGATGAAGATGCCCGAGTGCAACGTAGTCGAACTTCTCGAAGGTTGAAGCGTCAATATTGTCGAGACCTCCAACGATAATGTCCTCTGACTCAGTACGTTCTGCATTGGTTATAAATTGGTGGGTAATAAGGATATTGCGTCGGGAGTCGTCCAGGTTCAGATGCTGGATAACATACCGCATGGCGTCATCGTAGGTCTTGATTTTTTCATGATCGTTGTCATCTGCGTAGTGTGATACAAGAGATGGTCTAATATAAGGTAGCAAATAGAATGCCACGTCGGTATCTTTGTCTTTAAGAATGATGGGCTGTATATTTCCATTATAAACAGGCGCGAGGTGGACCTTGCTTACTTCCATAATGCGAGAAGCGAAGGAGATGCGCTCGGCAGAATCATGATTGCCGCTGATGATGAATATGTTCTTACCCAGTCGGGCAAGCGAAACCAGAAAATCATCAAAGAGCGTGACAGCCTCCGCGGAGGGAATGTTCTTATCATAGATGTCGCCGGCAAGAATGATGGCATTTGGCTGCTCGGCTTCTGCGATGGTGACAATCTGTTCAAGAATGAACTTCTGTTCATCAAGCATGGAGTATTCGTTGACTCGTTTACCTATGTGCAAGTCGCTTGTATGCAATATCTTCATAGTTATTATTAATGTGTTATTTTTTGCAAAGTTGAAGAGTTTGCCCCTCTCGTCTAAATGTTTTATACGTATAATTTGTCTATCGTAGCAAATAGAAGCCGTATAAGAACACAATGCCAGCTATATTGTAAGGAATGTTAGAGAAAGCACCTATTATAGAACCAGTACGGTTGTATACGCACCCATTGCGAATGCTGCCTATATATGTCCCTGATTTGTCGTAATACTTGTCATCTTTGCAATAGCCGATGTAACTCCCTGAACGATCATAAAACTTGTCATCTCGTGTGCAGCCCAGGTAACTTCCAGCGCGGTCATAGAAACGATTAGAATCTACTCTGCCTTCATAAGAGCCATACCTATTATAGATTCTCCCATGGTCATATCGACCAATGGGAGAACCTGTGCGGTCATACATCTGCTGACTATATGCAGCAAGTGAAATCATAGAGGCAACAGTAAATGCCAACAATCTTGTGATGAGCATCTTATCTTATAAGTTTCCGCACGTGTGCTTGTACGGGATAGTAGATAAGGGTGTCAACTACATCGATGCCTGCAGCAGTCAGAGCGGCGTGGTAAGCAGATAACTGAGGATAGTATTGCTCCGTATGACTCTCCAACTGGTCGCGACGACCAGGGAAGGTCTTATAATCAATAAGAACACATTTCTCCTGATTGTCCGAAGTGTAATACCACTGTAGGTCTATCTCTCCTCGGAGCATTTGCCCAGAGGGAAGAGGGTATAGCAGTGGGCATTCTTTTTCAATACGTGTTGCCGGACCATAGGTTTGAGTCAGATAATTGTGTAGCCACTTTATAGAGGCAAGTATCTTCTCCTTTTGCTCGTCAGATACATTGCCGAATCCATAGTTGATGAGAGTCTGCGTCGTACGTAGGATATTACCATCATCATCCCCAGGTCTGTATGCGGCATAGATGTTGTGGATACAAGAACCTTTGACGGAATCGCTCTGTTCGCCCCTAAACATATCCCAATCTATGATGCGCTGGCCGGCCTCAGCAGCTTGAACATTACCAGTGAAAGCATTGCCAAAAGAAGCTATGGTGCTCGGGGATAGGTTAAGAACTTGTGCGCTGTTGATTCCAGGCGTATTTGTTGTTTGTTTGTAATATGCAGTAGCATTACCACCATCGCCTTCAGCCCCTTCCAACTCTTCTATTGTCTCTTTGTTGTCATTGCCCAAAGGTGCATCTGACCCACCATTACCAATACCAAGGTACATAGGCCATGCAGATTGTACATCTCCACGATCTTTGGTATCTTTTTGGGAAGTAAGCGAAACAAGATAATCTTTTGCTCTTGTCACGCCGACATAGAGAAGTCGCAAGGCTTCTTCCTGCGTCTGCTTTTTGATGTCTATAAACAACTCTTGATTCACGATATTTTTCTGCATCAGTTCAGGAAGTGTGCTGCTGCCTGCACCGCCTATGCCCGATGGAAAGAGGGAAATATAATGGTGGCGATTGAATATATCGGTAGCACCGTTCCCACGCTTGCAGACTTTCACTCCACAGAATTGCGATTTTGCCAGATTGCCTTCATCTCCGAATTCTTTCCATAGCTGATATAGAATTACCACAGGCCACTCAAGTCCTTTGGAACGATGGTATGTCAGCACTTTGATTGTGTTGGCAAAATTGTCGGGCTGATTGTCGGGTTTGGTAATGGCAAGGTAGTTGACAAATCCACTGATACTTGAACCGATACCCATTTGTAGACACATGTCATCATAGGTCTTTGCCATATTGACAATGGTAGAGAGATTGTGACGGCGTTGTGTGCTGTCGCCCCATTTCTCGACAATATTGGCGATATCCATCTCTTCGCAGATGGCCACGACGGTATCATAGACCGATAGCCTCTGATATCTGCGGGTTAGGTCTGTGAGTTTTTTGATGATTTCCGTGTTGTCAGGATCGAGCCAGAGGTCCCAGCCATTTTCCTCTTTAGCGTTTTCATTGACATACTTGATACGTTTCTTGAGAATGTCCTCTGTTGTAGTGTCGTTTAGCATCATTACTAGTTCGGCACGTAGCATCTTGTCTGTTGGCTTCTGCATGAAGAGCAGAAGTGTCTTGACGAGATAAACCTCAAGGCACTGCATGAGGTTGGTCTCTTCGCATGACGCAGGCAGACCAAGTTTGCGAAGCTGCGAAGCCACGGTATGACATTCACTGTTGGAGTAACAGAGTACGGCAATGTCACGATATGTTATTTCACTTGTGTCCTTGTCACACTCTTTGTGGTGAACCTTCAGCTTGCTCTCAAGCATTTTTTGGATTTTTTTCGCCAACAACTGGGCACGAGGAGCGCTTTTGTGCGTTGCTGTACGCCAGATATAGAGAGCCTGGGTATTGTCGAGGGTGTCGGTATCCTTATAATGTGGCTCGAGAGCTATCTGCTTTTCCTTAAGACCATTTTTCTTGAAAGGTTCGAGGAATATCTTGTTCGCGAATTCTACGAGTGCAGGGCGTGAGCGCCATGATTGCAACAACTGGTCTGTACCGAGATTCTTATCGCCTTGCTCTTTAATAGGTTTGCCATCTTTCGAGAATTCAAACATGGAAAGAATTTCAGCAATGAAGCGTGAATCGGAACCACGGAATCCATAGATGGCTTGCTTGGGGTCGCCGACCCAGATAGAGTGACCGTCGTTTTCGGCAATGAGCTCAGATATTCTATTGAAAATCTTGAGCTGGATAGGGTTGGAGTCCTGGAACTCATCGACCATAAGCAGACGGAAGTTGGCAGCAATATCATCTTGGACCTCCTTGTACTTTTTATCAGTGAGCATGGCAAGAAATATTTTCTCCATGTCATCAAAGGAGACTATATGGTTCTCTTGTTTGTACTTGTCAATTTCATTTTGCCAGCGAAGAGCAAGATTGAAGATGGTGTCAAGGTATTTCTCGATTTGAGGGAGATAGTCCTGGGACACAGCAGTCTCGTCATAAGCGGTCTTTGCATTTTTGTATTCTGCGCGATCATAAAATTCTTTCTTCAGAGCCTTTTCTTCTTTTCTTCTCCCATCGCCATATTCATCAAGCAACGAGCCAGTACCTACGCGTAGGTCAGCCAGGTTGCGCAGTACAATGCTCCCATTATCCTCCATTTTCTTCAACGCTGTCTGTGCTTCGGCTATTTTCTCCTTATTATTGAGCTTGGTTAGATAGCGACAGAGTTCGTTTAGGAATGTGCTGATAGTTTTCAATGCCTTATCCAATGTCATACCCGTGAAGATAGCCTTGGCCATCTTCTTGGATTCCTCAATACTCTTCTGCACATCATTAATGTCGTAATACTTCATCTTGTCAACGATGCTCTTAAGTTCTGGCAACCAGAAGAGATGGTCGGGTTTGCTGCCATTCTTAATATCGAAGGTGTCGCGGAACTCGCGGAAAACCTTGCGGTCGGCATCAGTCACTATAGAACTGATGGATTGGCTCATATAGAAATCCTGGTTCTGGTCTGATATGGCTTGTATGTCTGCGCCGTAGCTCAGAAGATACCAATACTTTCGGATGAAGCGGAAGCTGATGGCATGCACCGTGCCGATGTACGCATTGTCGAGTTGGGTAGCCTTATTGATACGAACAGTGGCATCGATGAGATTGCCATTCTTGTCTTTAGCATTGAGGATCTCCTTGCGCGCCTTCTCGCGGAATTCGGCAGCAGCTATCTCGGTGTAGGTAGTGAGTATTACCTGTGACGGTTCCAGCCCTTCTTGCGTGAGCAAATGGGCGAGGTCGGTAGTGAGGCGATAGGTCTTGCCACTGCCGGCGCCTGCATTGATAAAAGTGATATTTTTCATTTTAATCGTCCTTTCATTAGTGGATAAGTTGTCTCCGTCTCATTGAGCGGAGTGTCGTTTTTAGAAAACTCGTAGGTCTTTGTGAAAAGCATTTCTGGTTTAGCAGTAAAGATTTTAGGCGAATCCTTTATGATTGCATCAATAGCTGGGGAGGGGTTAACCTTGGTTGCGCGTTTTTTTTGTGCTTGACCCACCAGCAGCATTCCTCCATGCTTTATATATGCTTGCGAGTACGGGAGTTGCAGGATATCCATGCCCTCGCCTTCTTCAATCGAGCCATTCTCAATCTCATCTCTGCGTTGCTTTACAGAGTTCTCTATCTGCGTGAAGATGTCGATGCCTTGGGGCGGGTCGATGTGGTTGATGATAATCTTATCGATGTGCTTGTCTTTATAGGTCTCAAAGTCAGGGGTATCAAGTTGGCATTTGGGCATGAGGTAATATCCCACCGCACTAACCATCTTACCTGATTCTTCTAGCTCCTTGCGATACAAATCAAGCTGAAGGGCTTTGCCGTCCTTTATCTTGTTTCCGTAATAGTCAGAGTATGACCATTTCAAGTCAAAGATGACCGCTCGGCCTTCGGCGTCATTAAGCACTAGGTCTATGCGGGCGTTGAAATCACCGATGGTTTCTCCTAAGGGGTTCTCGTATTTCAACTCACAGCCTACAGGAAACAGATTGTGATGCTCCATAATCAGAATAAGAGAGTCTATGCTGCGTTTCAGCTGGTCCTTGAAGCTGTTGTATTCCATTTGGTTCTCTTTCAGTAGCAGGATAAGTCCCGTCACATTGATTGAATTCTGGAGTATGGCCTCGTAATCGTTCTTGAGTATATCTTTCATTTCGGCTATGCGACGGATGCCATCTTTGCCAGATACCCGACTCACCAAACTTTGTACGACATGATGGGCCACTAAACCTTTGGCTTTTTGCGGGCTTACCGTATCGTTCTTCGAAGACTTGCCAAGATGGGCAATATAATCGACAGTATAGTCGAAGGGATAGTTTATCAGTGTATCGATACTGGTGTTACTTTCGCTTCTTTGAGCGGGATTAATCTTTCCCAGATCATACTGCTCCTTGGGAGACGGAATGCTTATTTCCTTTTCTTCCGACATCGGGAGATTAATCTCGCCTTCCGAGAGTTCAAGATTGTCTCCCCGTAGCATCTTCAGCTCTGCAACAAGTGGATGCTCTGCCAACTTCTGGTTGTGGTGATACTCCGAGGTGACGAGAATCACAGACTCTTTCACCTTAGAGATGGCACATACCATTTCCTTGCGGTTGAACTCAAGTATATTCTTGAGAGTGGGAATTGACACCCGGTCTTGACTATCCAGCCATTGGCGTTCTGCAGCACTCAGAAATTCATATTGGTCGGCTCTTTGGTCTGCTTCGGAGCAGTCCAGCCAGACGAGCTTCTTCGGTGTGTCTACCAGTTGTTCATAACTGGAGACAACCTCCAAAGCTCCCACTTGTGCATGGGCCTGAGTCATAGCTGTGGGCTGGTAGATGGTGCGCACATGCTTGTCCAGGTCTGCATAGGATATTTTCTCGGCTCCACCCAGTATGCATGCGAGCTGTTTGAAGAACACTACTACATTGCCCAATTGTGACTTGAGAGCGTCGTCTTCGCAAATGCCGCTGTTGGCATACCTGTTGGCCCATCCGCTAATGTCACCGATATAGTCTTTGAGTATTTCGACGGGGATATCCTTTCCTTCTTCAATCGATTTGTCCGTTATATATTTCAGGAGTTCGGCTTTGGCTTTTCTCTCTTTCTTGTCAAGCGATGTAGCGTTATCATCGGTCTCAATATAGTCGTATATCGTTTTGTCCCATAGTGTGCATACATTGTTGCGCTTAAGTGCTGCAGCCTCATTCTCGTCAGATATGTCATTCCAGTCGATTTCACCAAATCCTCCGTTTGTTGCCAGGATATAGGCAAGTGCCGAACGTAGTTTGCGGGGCACTGGTCCCACCGGCAATTGCAGGTAGGAGAGGACGTCGTTGATATTCAGCGGACGCGAGAACAACGACATTGCAAGTTTGAACAGTTGCAGCGTCAGGGGATTTGCCTCTTCGATGTTTGCATTCAGCAAGGGCTCTCCCCAAGCGAAGAGTGAATGATTGAGAGACACATTGTCACGATTGATAATGACACAATCTTTGTAGTCTTCCATATTTGCAGCCACCTGGCGATAAACATCAGTGAGGTCCTTGTAATGTTTGATCTTAATTTTCAGGTTGTCGGGAATCTGCACGTTGTCAGGGTATTCGGCGAATACGGCATTGCAGGCTTCCAGCACTTGCTGCACTACAAAGGGCAACTGCTCCTTAGCACAGCGACAATCGATGGTGTCATTATCTTCTATTATTCGCTGTTTCTGTGATAGGATAAGCAGGTCGTGCCAACGGTCGGCATCGCCTTTCATATCTCCTTTCCATGTAGATTCGATGTTGGCAAGCAGTTGCAGCTTGGGCTTGTCGTCGTCCACATCGGGAGCCGCCTCCCATCCCGCCATAATCAGCGCGTCGCGCCATTCGAGCAAGCGCTTGGCCACACCCAGGTTGTCGTTGGTGAACGCGGTTTCGATTATCGTACCCTTTGCCCACTTTGCAACATGTGCGAGATAGGCAGCAGCACGCTCACCGTCGGAGGCGAACTGGCCACTCAGACCATTATACAGAGACAGATGCTCAAGCATTCCTTGAATGCCGACTATTTGAGTCCCTAGGATATCTTGGGAGTTAGGTTCGTGGCTTTTATAATAGCCACGGTCAAATGAAGGATGGAAGATGATTCTCATTATTGTATTATTGTTTTTGAAGGTTGTTAATTTACTTGCAAATTTAGTGTTTTTTTTGACATAGAGATGACTTTGGTGCAAAAATCTTATATTTGTGGCAGCTTTTTGTTGATTTTCCAAAAATTGCCTTTCTAAATTGGGTATGAATGCCATCATTCTTACCGATTTTTCTCTACGACTGCGACGGCGTTATGCGTATGCTTACGATTGGTTCTGTCTAACCTTCATCGAGCGCCATGGCGTATTTTCGTTCAGCAACCTCGTTCTGGCAGATTTCATGTTTGTATTTATTTGTTTCATGACTCAACAAATACAATTCGTAGTGCTAAATTCATGTCTCACGTCGTCAACTCTAGTTTTTTTCATATGCTTTGCTTTTTTGTTGTTGGTTGTTTAGTTTGTACCTATATTGGATGACATTCATAGGTTGCTTCGCGGGGTTCCGTTCTCCTTATTGCCGCAACAAATGCTTCTTGTGTGATATCTTGATTGGCAATTTTTTGAAGGGCGTCAATGTTGGTTTGTATAAAAGCCAACACACTCTTGACGTCATCATCGGTGATTTCCAACTCTATATCCTTGTCCAGCATACATGGCTCTTTGGAGATGGAAAACGGGATGAATTCATCGATGTCACGGGCATAGCCATTTCTGACCAATAACAGCAATTCATGCTCATGCCTTTGGTATGACATGCCGTCATCTACGAATATGTCAACTCTCATTCCCGAAGTTGTGTGCTTGAGCCACATGTATTCGCTCAGGTTCTCATGGTCTTTCATTTTGATTTTCATCGGTCTAAATGTTCTCTATTACACAGACTCTTCCACTGTTACCCATCCATCTCTCATGCTCTTTGAATTCACTTTCTGAACGGAGCACCCAACACAAAGGAGTAGTCAGCGTGCTCGGTATGACTGGATGATTGGCGTAGCCGTCTGTGTATATCAGTGCACCATCGTATTGAGGATTGGCGGCGACAAAGTCGATGAAGGGTTGGAAGTCTGTTCCACCTCTGCCCGTTATAGTGATATTCTCAGCTGCTTCAGTCAGGGTCTCTACCTTGCCTAGTGACGTGTCAAATTGCACCACGTCTATCTGGCTGATGCCGTATTGGAAGAACCTGTTGATGGTGGAATAGAAGTTCTGGAGATCCTCTTGACTTATGCTTCCACTGACGTCGACTCCAACAATCATGCGGGTTGTAAAGTCATAACGACTGCCCATCTGCTCAAATCCGGAACGGCGATTAGGGCGCATTCTGGTGAGCTTGCGTGCTTGTGAGATAATGGATGCTCTGAAGCCGGCAAGTACTTTGCGGTAGTCTATACGTGCCTTTGTCGATGCCACAATCTGTTCGACAAGTTTGCCAGGCATTGACCCCCATGATTTGATGTCACGAATAGTTTCGTTGATATGGGCTGCCATCAGTTCATCTTGCTTCCAGTTCTCTGCCATGTCAGCCATTTCTATCTGCTTGTCATCATCCATATCCTCATTCTCGGCATTGTCATTGACGACGCTTTGCAGGATTTTTTGAATCATGCGTGCATAGAATTCGTAATGCCCGTTTGGGGGCAACCCGAAATCAACCGGATGTCCTATCTCTATTCGCAATTGCGGATAGGCATCACCGATGATGCAGTTACTGCCCAATGCGCGGGCAATGATTGAGCAACATTCGGGCTGGCGGTCATATGGGTGCTTGAGCAGGATGCGTATAACTTCCACCCTCAGCCGCTCTTCCAGTTCTTTGTCAGTCATATTGGCGCAGAGGTCAGGGTTGACCTCTATAGCGCCTTTGCCCACACGCATAGGGCATTTCATAACGCTGTTTTCTATCACTCTGTGCGTGCAGAATGTCATGAAGAGCGCCTCTTCACTAAGAAACCAGCGTTGTGTTATTTCTGATATTCTATCTTTCATTCCATATCTTTCTTTTAAAGTTTCTCTACAAACTCATTAAGCATATCATATACTTCGTTGGCATTGACTACCATGAATACAATGGCCTCGTTGTATGTGCCTTTCTCGAATATGCTCGTAAAGTTGGCAAGCGCCTCTTTCTTTTTGTTAACGCGGAGCCAGTCTACATAGTTTCGCAGATTTTTGGCAGCCACGCCCTTAGCGCGTTCATCCATTTTGGCATTCTCAAGGAAGCGGAAAACAGACTCGTTGAGGATGGCAAACTCATGGAGCTGGTAGTTCTCGACTGCCTTCATGGTCTTGTCATACTTCAACAGAAGGTCCTTGCCAGTAATGATGTTGCTCTGCAATGTGCAGCGTATAAACGCAGCTGCGGCACCAGCACCAATTACACCACTGATGACTCGCTTGTGTACATCCTTAATCATGTCAATCTTCAACATGATGTCTGACACCTTTTTCCATGCACGCCTGTCTGCGCTTTTTTCCAGTCCCTGATACTGTCGTTTGCCATTGCCGTCATCATCTCCGTCAAGCCATATCGGGTTGGTCTGAATAAAGTTGATAACACGCTCATCCAGCTTGTTGGCAACAGCCCAGTTGAGCCATTCTTCAGCAGTAGGCTTGAACTCGTAGATGTTAAAGCGCGATACGAGTGCTGGGTCGAGGTCGGTCAGCTGATATTCATCGCCATCATTTACTGCTGCTATGATGCGGCTTCCTTCGGGAAGCACTTTTCCGGCGAGCTTGCGGTTCAGCGTCAGGTCCATCACGGTCTGGAGTATCTCCGGACGTGCACGGTTGAGCTCGTCAAGGAAGAGTACGATGGGCTTGTTGTCAATCGGAAACCAATAGGGCAGGGAAAAGTCGGTTTGCGAAATCAGGTTGCCTTGCGTGTCCTTGGTCTCAATCTTAGTTGGCAGACCGATGATGTCTCCGGGGTCAGACATCTGTCCGAGGAAGAGGGTTACCACCTTCATCTTTTTCTTGGTGAAAAACTCTGTCAGAATCTCTGACTTGCCTATGCCATGCTTGCCCACAAGCATGATGTTGTGTGACGCGGGAGTAATGTTCAAAGTCTCCTTCAGTTCATTTGTATTGATTATTGTTGCCATATAATGTTCTTGTTTTGATTAAATAATCTGCTAATATCGTTTTGTTAATTATCGCTTGCTTACAAAGAAGTCCATTCTACCGAGAGTGTTATGAAAATCTATCAGACGTTTGATGTCTTCAAGCTGCTTTGGCAGACGCTCTTTGTATGAGCCCCACCAGGCATCAATAACAACTCCCAGCTTGTTTCCTGGCAACTTGACGAGTATACGCAAGCGCCTCTTTTGTTCAATGAAGTCGTAATGGACATTTGTATACTCTCTCATTGCATCCGTGAATATAGCTTTGATGGCGAGCAATGCCATGTGGTTTCCTTTGATTTTCTTGGATGCCGCCATGAGGGCGTCCTGCCATCCATTCATGTATGAATCCAGATTCTTTTTCTGTCTGATAATCCACTTGGCGACCTCTTCTGCGCTACAATATTTTAAGGATATTGTTGCCGTGTATTTGTCATTGACCTTTGCCTGCAATCCCCCGTTCCTTGTTTCAATATACAAATGACATGTGGGTGACAACATAACAATCAGTCTAGAATGCCGGGTTATGACGCCCGACACTTCCTCCATCTTGAATTCATTCTTGCCGATAACTGCGTTTCCGATAAGATTTCTATGGATATCTGCCGGAATAAGGGAAGTGGGCAAATACGCCCCCGTCTTCTCCAAATCATTTACCATCATCATCTTGAGGAACAGGTCAAGATGGTCAGCATACTCCCCGCCCTCATAAATACTTTTTACGAGGGCATTGTTTATCATATGTTTGTGATATGTAGCCATATCATTATTTATTTGTTAAATCCAATTGCAGGTCTGGTACTCGTCTTGAGCTTCTCCTCTTTTGCAAAGTTCTTAAGCATTTCGACATTTGGCTTCTCGCCTGTAAGGACATATTCCATAGTCGCCTTTCTGGTAATGTTTTCAATCTCGCCGCCGGATATGTCAAACATATCTGCAAGCTCGACGCACTCATCTTCAGTCAGTTCTTCTGCCATAGACTTCCATATCCTTGCTTTCACATCTTTTCCAGGTTTATTGAATTGTATCTTGTAAATGAAGCGACGCTCGAACGCGCTATCCAGATTCACTATCATGTTGGTGGTAACAATCATTATCCCATCGAGGTTCTCCATCTCTTCCAAGAGTATGTTCTGAAGCGCATTAGACATCTTGTCGACACTTCTCTCTATATTTGATGTACGCTTGGATAGAATTGCGTCTCCCTCATTGAGCAACAAGATTGGTTTTGACTCGCTGTTCTTACAACAATTACGGTAGTTCCTGAAGATAGCCTTGAGTTTGCTCTCCGATTCACCAACGTATTTGTCCATGAAGTCAGTAACCTGCACCTGGATGATGTCTCGGTTGGTCTGTCTTGCCAATTCATAAGCAGTAGCGGTCTTGCCAGTACCAGGCTCACCATACATAAGAACGCAGATGCCTGTTCGCATTCCCTGCTCATCGAGGCGCTTCTGGACCAAGGGTAGTTGGTCTTTGGAGAGGATATCGCTGAGCCTCAACACTTGCTTTTCCTCCTCTTTATTATAATAAAGGGATTTGGGCGTTATATCCTTATACGACTTGAGACCGTTCATTCTTGGTTGTTCCACGCCTGTAGCCTTTGTAGGAGTGAAATCGGCAAGAATTTCTCTCTTGAGATGAGCTGTAGCAACATAAGTTTCCGTGTCGGCTATCCCGTCATCACATTTATGCTCAATAAGTCCTTTCACGAATAGTTCGTGTCTGCCGCTTCTCATGTCAATGATATGTCGGTAGAAGTCCCTTCCACCAATCTGCAATCCCATTTGGGCCATGTGCAAGTCAATTCCTTCATTTTCTGTTTCGTTATTGAGACAATAGTCGGCTATGATAAGCATTAGAATTGATATGCTGGTCGAGTCACTGAGCGTTAAGGCTGTTTTGCAAACCGGTAGTTCCTTGTTGGCGATGACGAAGTCCTTTATCCACTCATTGGTATCGCTGCTTTCCAGTCTGTTGTTATCACACGTATTTGTAAGTTTGGCTGCGAGCACTTCGACGAACTCCTGGGTGTCATTGAATTTCAAATCTTCGGGAACAAAGGTGCGATTCTCTCTTATAGCCGTAACCACACCATATGCCAATCCATAACCTTCATACATGCCATCCTGTTCACAGGCACCTTTGTGCAGTAGCCAGCGTTTCTTGAAGAGATCCTCGAGGTCATTGGTATGCACCATCATCGAAAGACGGGAAAGGCCAAGGGTCTTGCCAAACATTCTAAAGGACATGGGCTTGCCAAATTCCACGAGCATTGCAATAAAAGTGCATTGGATGGCATTGAAGCCTAATTCCTTTGCGAGGAAGCTATAGGCTTCTGCACAAAGAATGAACAGCTCTTTGGACAACTTGCTTTTGGGCAAATGCTCGTTGATGGTGTTGAAGGCTTCTACAATAGTCCATTTGTCAGAGTGTATTGGTTGTATTTTCTTTCCTTTCTTCTGTTTCGTTATTGGAGATGGTGTATCCACTTTTCCGAAATCGTCAATAAAATCATCAAGTTCGATGTCAAAGTCATCATAATGTCCGTTTTTCATAATCTAGTATGTTTAATAAATTTCCGATGCAAAGTTCGACGTTTTATCTGTGCTATTAAAATCTGTCATACGTATAAAATTATATATTATACATCATGCCGTGAAAAAAATGATAATTAAAAACTGCTGTCAATGTGGAAGCAGTTTGATAGAGGATGTTACAAGCCTTTCCATCTGAGCATGTAGGAATACTGGCATGGCGCAGTGGCGATAGGCTGTAGATAGTGGCCATCATAGCGACCGTCTCTACAGTAACCAGAGTCAACAAGGCAGAAACCATTTCCCCGTGTTCCCACATGTATCCAATTGCTCTATGCTTCTTCTTGATTCCTACCTTGAGATATGATGTACGTGGGCTAATATGCCTTTTATTCAGGTATATCTTATACTCTTTATCTTTTAATAGTGGTATTATCATCTGTTCGTATTTTATGCTTGTGGCAAATGCATCAAAGGCGTTTCTGAGGCGTTCATCCAAATTCTCCAAGGGTACCTCTATTTTCATCATAATTCGTTCGAATATCTTATACTTGATGACTAAAAAGATTTTTTCTTAACGAATAATCCTCAAAATCATGCTTTATATAACTCTCAAACTTATACCAAAGTTTCTCTTCTGCCGTTTTGACAAGCACCAAAGCCTTTATTTTGGCCAGCGTAACAAGATGCTTGTTTTTCGTTTTATCATTAATTTCCATATCGGCCTGTTTGTCATTTGTCAATTTCATGTTATCAATAGCTTTCATTGTATTGTCTAAATCTGTTTACTAACCATTCATAGTCCTCCTTGTCTTTGACAGAATCTCTTATTGGACAGTAGAATAGCAAGCGCTCATTATAACCAAGTCGGTTTATGAGATGCACCCCCATTACTACTGCATTCTCCATCTCTTCTGCCACAATATACTCCTCTGGTGTATGATGCTTGTAGTATCCTGCTCCAAAGTTCATGCATGTGAGGCATGTGTTTATGCGAAGGATGAGCACGTCGGTATATGGATGGGCCTTGTAATTTGTCAGACCGAAAAGCGGGCCAAGTTCCTCAAGATATGTTTCGTAGAAAGACTTGTCGAACAATGGCACATCATTGCATGACTAAGACGCACAGTTGCCCCCGGGAGATTCGAAAGCCATAATATAGCCTACATCTCCAAACCATGCCAATTCACCATTCCTGCTTCCTCTACACCCGATTTCTTCTTCGGCGAAGAAGACAACCTCGCATATCGGTACAATATCAAGTATGCTTAATGCAATCACGATGCTTGCTTTGTCATCACCTCCGAGTCCGAAGCCTTGCGTATATATAATATTGGTGTGTTATAGTAGGGCTCCTGTAGTTTCAGAATATGACCGTCTTAATATCTTTTGCATAGGAGTTCATGGCTATCTTGGTGCTATATATAGTGATATTTATCATCCCTGCCTAATCGTTTATCGGTTATTTGGTTGCAAAGTTCTATGTTTTCGATGGCTTTGCCATATCCCTTATACGTATAAAAACAGTAGTGGTTGAAAAAAAACTACAAGATTAACTTTTTTTGTCGAAAACTAAATCTTTATACGTATAACCAATTTTCAGAAATCAGCATAAATACATACCTTTGCAGCGAATTAATAACCGTCATGTTGAAACACTAAATGTACAACAGCTGTGACAATAGTTAGTCATGTCACAATGAGAAATAAAGTTATGACGCTTAACCGCAGCAGCGTGTATATGGCACTATGAAGAATATTAACTTATAAAAACAGAATTATGGCATTTTACAGAATTGAAAATGAACTGGATTTGGGCATGTCCCATTCTGGAGCAGTTGTAATTGATGGCGAAAGCACAGTAGAACTCACAGACGAGGATGTCGAGATACTCGTTAATCTCATCCGAGAGAAACACTCTATCAATGTCAGAAAACTTGGGATTAATGCAATGTATCCAGAGCTATATGAAAAGCTCGACGATGCATACAGACAACTTGCTTACGATACCGAGGCGACCCATTGGCTGTGGCATGGTTATTATAATGGTTATTACCGCTATGATAGTTATGACCTCAAGTGCTATTGTAAAGCCAATTGTGGATTCCATTTCGAATATGATGAGTCCGACTTCGTTGATGATGACGACATCTTTGATGACGAACTTTTTGAGAACGCTGAAGATAAGGCTTTCGAAGACTGGCTTGATGATTATGTACACAGCCTCAGCGACAAGGAGGCCAGAGACTTCTTCTATAATCACATGAATGCCGAACTGGATTTGGACTACGTAGACTACACTGTAGAAATACCTGAAGAGATCATCAAAATGGCCAAGAATGTAGAAGCAAAATAGACATCTTGAATTTACAGATGGCCAGAGGTGCGTTGTTAATGAGTTTACAGGTGAAGAGTCTGGCAAGAAGCAACTTGTAACTAAGGGCAAGACAGCGGAAACTATAGGGCCAGCAGAGCAATTTGGCAGCATGATTTATCTGGATTCCTTCACACTGAATACAGATGGTCGTGCTGTCTATCCCTATAAGGTTGTCGCGTCCCTGGGGCTAAGGCAGATTGAATTCGCCACCATAACGATTCTCTATGGAGGAATCGGATGTGACAAATCCACCTTGCTTAACATTATTGCTGACAAAATAGGTGTGAAGAACAAGTCAACGGAAACAGGAATGGTAGAAAAACCAGACGATATGTCGTCGTCAGAAAGGTATTTCCTTTCCCGTTGCGCCGATGCACGTGCTGCGTTCTTTGCAGATAGCATCTCAGACATGTTCGAATCCAATGGCGAGGTAGCACTCCGGCGTATGCAAATAATGATAATGCTCGACAACCTAATTTCCCTAGATGAGCCTAAAGTGTCTCTTTCTCCAGTGTGTCAAAGGCAGCTTGCTGATATGATTGAACTGTTCGCATCCCAATTGAGGACCGAGTTTGTCATAGCAACACACTCTCCGTTCTTCTTGTCGTTAAAGGAGGCGAGAATTTATGACCTTGACAGCAGGCCTTTATCAATAAGACAAAGGTATGAACTGCCAAATATGCATGCGTTTTTTAATTTGTTTGAAAGCAATAGAGATTTGTTTGTTAAGAAATAATGACTAAGAAAGAAATAAGTTACACGTAGTTTCCCTATCATACGCCTGACGACGTAAGACAATTGTGCTATATCGCTTACTTTGATGAAGACTATGGCTCTGCGGTACCTCAGTATTTGAGGAGGTTCCATACAACACGCAAAGTGTATGACGAGACGGTGCTCAAGCTCCAGCGGTTGGGTTATCTTCAGACCCATAACAAGGTTATGCCTGAACACCATCAGGATATATTTGACTTTCTGGTTATAGAGCATAAGGATTGGATTGACACATTCAAATCGATTCGTCAAAAAAGACATCATGGATGCCGTTTACTTCCTGCAGGGAGGGCACTGAAAAAGTCCCCCATCCCCTGCAAATAGCTGGATAATAGATGGGTAAATAGTTGCATATGTCAATATTTTTTCGTATCTTTACATAAAATAAAGGCATATGTTACAGCAGCAAAAGCAAATAAAATTCAGCAATTATTCGGAGTTGTATGACCTGTTAGTCCCGCAGGACCATCTTCTGCGTTCAATTACTGAACTCGTGGATTTCAGTTTCGTCTATGACGAGCTCAAGGACAAGTATTGTTCCTACAACGGCCGTATGGCAGAGGACCCGATACGCATGTTCAAGTATCTCCTCCTGAAGACCATCTACAGTATCTCGGATGTGGATGTGGTAAAGCGCACGTTGACCGACCTTTCATTCAAGTATTTCCTCGGCCTATGCCCCGAGGAGACGAACCTGATAGACCCGAGCCTGCTGTCGAAGTTCCGCAGGCAGCGGCTGAAGGATACGAAGATAATGGACATGCTGATCAAGAAGACCGTATGCGTCGCGCTGGAGAAGGGCATCATACAGTCGAAGCGCTTCTTCGTAGATGCCACCCATTCGCTGTCAAGGTCAAATTCCGTCAACGCCACCGACTATCTGACATACCAGATGGAACAGACCACACGGATTGTACACTCCATCAATGAAAGTTTCAAGCTGCCTGAATTGCCTGACTTGCACAGATTGTCCGAAAAGAAGAAGTTCCCGGTGGTACTGTCCACGGCGGTCGACTATGTGGCCGCCGTCGAGGCTGCCCCTCCGCTGGTCGCCATGCCGGCCGTGTCGGAGCGTCTGAACCTGCTCAAGGAGATCATCGCCGACGCCAAAATCCGGTACGTAACATCCAAGGATCCCGACGCCCGTATCGGGCACAAGACCAAGTCGCGCAGCTTCTTCGGCTACAAGACCCATCTGGTCATGAGCGAAGAGCGTATCATCGTGGCGGCAGATGTCACCTCCGGCGAGGCTGATGACGGAAAGATGCTGGAACGGCTCGTCGAGAAGACCGAGGAAAACGGAGTTGAGATAGACACCATCCTCGGCGACACAGCCTACTCGTCAAAGGCAAATCTGGATATGATAAATGATAAAAACGAAAATGAAAACAAGGATATAAAACTCTGTTCACCACTCAACCCAGTCATCAGCAACGGTACAAGGAAGGGCGCTACCTTCGACTATAACAAGGATGCCGGAATGTTCGTCTGTCCGGCCGGACACATGGCCGTTTCCAGGTCAAAACCGCAGCAGAAGACCAATGTCCCAGGAAAATACCATAACCCCGTTATCGTCTTCAGTTTCGATGTGGAGAGGTGCAAGGTCTGTCCGCTAAGGGAAGGGTGCTACAAACCGGGAGCCAAGAAGAAGACCTATAGCGTCAGGGTGTTGGCAAATACGCATAAGAAGCAGATGGAATACGAGAAGACCAGCGAGTTTGTTTACCTGCAACGTAAGCGGTACATGATAGAAGCCAAAAACGCAGAGCTAAAGAATGTCTTCGGGTACGACAGAGCCATGTCGTACGGACTCGCCAGTATGGAACTGCAGGGCGCAATGGCCATTTTTGCCGCAAATCTGAAGCGAATTATCAGAATAATGTAAGAAAAACGTAGGGAAACCTACATATCAGCCAAAACGTCCCCGAGAAAGCCGTTTGGAAGCGTTCCAAGCCCTTCTCGGGGACGATTTTTGCTTTTTACTCTCACCACACATCGTAGCCAGAACGCCTCGTAAACGCCCGATAATGACGCCTGACCACGCCGATAAAATGGAAATAACGGTAGTTTTTCAGTGCCCTCTGCAGGAAATGGACGGTGACTTTATGACAAGGGGCTCGATGATAGGCTTGCCCATTATGGTCGCCAAGGCTCTTACTGCGGCAGTCGCCATTATTGCCTGGCGCAGAAACCAAAAGGTGGTGATAGTCAAGTATTCGGATACGTATTCATATAAGAATCTGGGCAACAAGCCCTCAAGCATCGGAGAGCTGTCGAAATTTCTGTCTGTGCCTGACATGGGGGGGGGCAATAATGAGAACAGGATGTTTCAGGGCATCTTCACGGAAATCAAACCGACACTGCCTGAATATGACACTGCCGATGTGTTGTGTGTGTCCGATTTTGGATGGGGCCTAATCGATGATGGTACGAAGAAGTTGATCGAAAACGAAAAGCAAAACGGCATGCGCATTTATGGGTTGAATGTATATGCTCAAAGACCGTATGGTATGTTTGGCTATGATGGTATGCTTGACGGTTATTATACGCCACGCGATGTGTGCGATTCCCTATGGGTGTATGAGGATGGCGAATGTAGAGACATGGGTTAATCGTGTATTTCTTCTCACCCAGGAGGGCATCGGAATGAGTGGAAATCAAAGGACCTTGCATACCCATGCAAGGTCCTTGCTTGTCAGAGGCTTATTTGTCTTTCCATGAGATGTATTCGCCTATACCTTCGTCTACGATATAGCTGTTGCCAGTATTCTGCTCGTTCTCTCGTTGGAACTTGGCAGCCAAAATCTTTTTTCCATACTGCATGCCGAATCTTACCGTGTGCATCGTTCAGCTGTGCTCCGGGCATTCTGCCACTATTATAGTATGAGACAATGCCGCTTGCAGGCGGTTTCGTGCTACCAGCCTTTTGGGATTAGCTTTTACTCCTAATGGCTGTTCCGACAGGATCAAGCCACCTTTGCTAAGTATTTCTGCCTGCAAGGCTGCGTGTTCTTGCGGGTGAACTCTGTCAAGCCCCGTGGCAACTATAGCAATGGTCTTGCCTCCTGCCGACAAGCACCCATTGTGTGCAGCTGCATCACATCCAAAAGCCAACCCGCTTACGATGATTTTACCTTCGCTTGCCTGTTTTTTAGCTAATGTATACGCAGCCTTGTTGCCCTCTCCACTTGCCTTGCGGGCGCCGATGATGGCAACCATATCTGTCTCAGCGAGCAAATCTACATTGCCCAAAGCCCATATCGTGTTTGGGCAGTCTTCGCCTATCGCTCTGAGAGCGTCTGGGAACAATTCGTCTTTCTTTTTGATTTCTATTATATTCATATCGTTCTTGTTTATATTATTCTATATTACTGTCAACAAGAGACTCTAGGTCTTTGAGAATGTCAAGTCCAACGTCCAATGGAGTTTCTTGTTCTTTATAGAGACTTAGATGGTCCAGGCTTGTGCTTCCTTACCGTTTGTTACTGAGCTGCAAAACTTTTTGTCTCATATCTGTGTCTGCAATGACAATGCCAAAAGCTTTTTATAGACAAGAGTTTGCATCTTTTCGCTTCTAGAAGATGAGTGATTGCAATGAACCCCGATACAGGGACGGGTCATCGTGACGGTTGAGAACCATACACAGACAGTCTTCGTCGCGGTAGTTTTCTTCTATCACGAAGAATCCCTCTGCGTCAACTCCTTCAACGATTTTTCCCGCGTTGGTAACCTGCCTACGGTAGAGGTCAGAATTACTCGATGCTACCTGCATAAACCCAAATCGGTCATTAGGATTTCTCTGTGTCGTACGGCAAAGAGAAATCCTTTAATTTTTCCCATATAGATAAGAATGATTGTCGTGTTTTTAGTGATCTAGCCAAATATAGGATGTGCTTGTCTTTTGTTTTTCCCAGATAGGCTGGCGTCGATATCAACTCGTATCGGATAGTCTTCAGAAATTTCTTCTTGTTGGAATTGATCAGCGCATGTCTGAACAACGACATAAAGTTATATGCCATAACAATGAAATTCCCACATGCCTCTGTTGCCCAGAAGTTATTTGTGACAAAGTCATCGATGGAGAAATCATTCTTCAATTCTTTTATCCTATTCTCAGAATCCGCTCTTCCGCGATATGAGTCATATACAATCTTGGCCGGCAGGTCAAGGTCTGTTACAAAGCAGCTGTATCGGTATTTTCCGAAATCCTGCTCATCCTCAAAAAGCTCCAGTTGCTTGATTTGCTTTCCTGCAGCTTTAGGGCGCTTCTCTATTTCTTGCCTGACCATCACAATGCGTCTAGGCTTCTCCCAACCGTTTGCCTGATAGATGGTTTCGGATATTTCCAATCCGTCTGTCAACTCTATCCATTTGCGTTCATGGGTAAGACTGTACTTTATGCGATTATTGAAACGGCAGGCAATGATATAGTGTAACCCTTTCATTTCCAGATAGTCAAGTATTTCCTTTGCAAAGAAACCGCTATCCATGCGGACCAGCCCGACACGTTTGCCCTCAAGTTTTGAGAGCGTGTCCTCAAGAAACGACAGATAATTGGTACTTGCGGATGTGTTGCCTGGACGTAGCCAGTAATTTG